>NZ_JBUDGD010000043.1:0-52067 GCF_055484735.1 Pseudomonas sp. 15C
CGGGCGGTCCGACGTTTCGGGAGGGCTAGGGTGAGGGGCTTTTGATTTTGTCTTTGATCCGGCTCTTGATCTGGCTTTTGATCTTTTGCCCCTTCGGAAGGCTGAGTGAAGGGATTGATCCGGGTGCTCCCAACCCCAAAAAAGAAAACCCCGACAAACCAGAAGTCTGTCGGGGGTTTTTCTTTTTTCTGGCAGTCTCAGGCGTCTCGCAACGCCCGAGTCAGCTCAGCTTATTGGCAAGCTTCGCAATCCGGCTCGTCAATCGCGCAGGCCTTTGGCACGGGTGCCGGACCGGCTGGAGCGGCCAGGACCGAATCATCACCATGGTTGCCGCCGCTGGAGACAGCGTTCAGCTTGCCGGTGTTGATGGTCGACTTCTCGGTGCTGGTCGCGGCCAGGGCACGGAGGTAGTAGGTGGTTTTCAGACCACGGTACCAGGCCATGCGGTAGGTCACGTCGAGCTTCTTGCCCGAGGCGCCGGCGATGTACAGGTTCAGCGACTGGGCCTGGTCGATCCACTTCTGACGACGGCTGGCGGCGTCAACGATCCACTTGGTGTCCACTTCGAACGCGGTCGCGTAGAGCTCTTTGAGTTCTTGCGGGATGCGTTCGATCTGCTGAACCGAACCGTCGTAGTACTTCAGGTCGTTGATCATGACCGAGTCCCACAGGCCGCGCGCTTTCAGGTCGCGAACCAGGTACGGGTTGATCACGGTGAATTCGCCCGACAGGTTCGATTTCACGTACAGGTTCTGGTAGGTCGGTTCGATCGACTGCGATACGCCGGTGATGTTGGCGATGGTTGCGGTCGGTGCGATGGCCATGATGTTCGAGTTACGGATGCCTTTCTGTACACGGGCGCGAACCGGTGCCCAGTCGAGGCTTTCGTTCAAGTCGACATCGATGTACTTCTGGCCGCGCTGTTCGATCAGGATCTGTTGCGAATCCAGCGGCAGGATGCCCTTGGACCACAGCGAACCGTTGAACGTCTCGTACGCACCGCGCTCGTCGGCCAGGTCGCAGGAGGCCTGGATTGCGTAGTAGCTGACCGCTTCCATCGACTTGTCGGCGAACTCGACAGCCGCGTCGGAACCGTAAGGGATGTGCTGCAGGTACAAAGCGTCCTGGAAGCCCATGATGCCCAGACCGACCGGACGGTGGCGGAAGTTGGAGTTCTTCGCTTGCGGCACCGAGTAGTAGTTGATGTCGATCACGTTGTCGAGCATGCGCACGGCGGTGTTGACGGTGCGTTGCAGCTTGGCGGTATCGAGCTTGCCGTCGACGATGTGGTTCGGCAGGTTGATCGAGCCCAGGTTGCAGACGGCGATCTCGTCCTTGTTGGTGTTCAAGGTGATCTCGGTGCACAGGTTCGAGCTGTGGACCACGCCGACGTGCTGCTGCGGGCTACGCAGGTTGCACGGGTCTTTGAAGGTCAGCCATGGGTGGCCGGTTTCAAACAGCATGGACAGCATCTTGCGCCACAGGTCTTTGGCCTGGATGGTCTTGAACAATTTGACCTTGCCTGGATATTCGGTCAGCGCTTCGTAGTACTCGTAACGCTCTTCGAAGGCTTTACCGGTCAGGTCGTGCAGGTCCGGAACTTCGGATGGCGAGAACAGGGTCCACTTGCCGTCATCGAAGACGCGCTTCATGAACAGGTCAGGGATCCAGTTGGCGGTGTTCATGTCATGGGTACGACGACGATCGTCACCGGTGTTCTTGCGCAGCTCGATGAACTCTTCGATGTCCATGTGCCAGGTTTCCAGGTAGGCACACACAGCGCCTTTGCGCTTGCCACCCTGGTTCACGGCCACAGCGGTGTCGTTCACTACTTTGAGGAACGGCACCACGCCTTGCGACTTGCCGTTGGTGCCCTTGATGTACGAGCCCAGAGCACGTACCGGGGTCCAGTCGTTGCCCAGGCCACCGGCGAATTTCGACAGCATGGCGTTGTCGTGGATCGCGTGGTAAATGCCCGAGAGGTCATCCGGCACGGTGGTCAGGTAGCAGCTCGACAGCTGTGGACGCAGGGTGCCGGCGTTGAACAGGGTCGGGGTCGACGCCATGTAGTCGAACGAGGACAGCAGGTTGTAGAACTCGATTGCACGGTCTTCTTTCTGCTTCTCTTCGATCGCAAGACCCATGGCCACGCGCATGAAGAAGATCTGCGGCAGTTCGAAACGCACGCCATCCTTGTGGATGAAGTAACGGTCGTACAGGGTTTGCAGGCCCAGGTAGGTGAATTGCTGATCGCGCTCGTGGTTGATCGCCTTGCCCAGTTTTTCCAGGTCGAAGGAGGCCAGCACAGGGTTCAGCAGTTCGAACTCGATACCTTTGGCGATGTAGGCCGGCAGTGCCTTGGCGTACAGGTCGGCCATTTCGTGGTGAGTGGCGCTTTCGGCGACACCGAGGAAACCCAGGCCTTCGGCGCGCAGGGTGTCCATCAGCAGGCGGGCGGTGACGAACGAGTAGTTCGGCTCACGCTCGACCAGGGTACGCGCAGTCATGACCAGTGCGGTGTTGACGTCGGTCAGCGCCACGCCGTCGTAGAGGTTTTTCAGGGTTTCGCGCTGGATCAGGTCGCCGTCGACTTCTTCCAGGCCTTCGCAGGCTTCGGTGACGATGGTGTTCAGGCGGCCCATGTCCAGCGGCGCCAGGCTACCGTCGGTGCGGGTGATGCGGATCGACGGGTGTGCGTTGACGGCGGCTTCGGCCGGCGCGTGGGCAGCGCGTTCTTTCGAACGACCGTCGCGGTAGATCACGTAGTCACGGGCCACTTTCTGCTCGCCGGCACGCATCAGGGCCAGTTCGACCTGGTCCTGGATTTCTTCGATGTGGATGGTGCCGCCCGACGGCATGCGACGCTTGAAGGTCGCGGTGACCTGTTCGGTCAGGCGGGCCACGGTGTCATGGATTCGCGACGAAGCGGCAGCGGTGCCGCCCTCAACTGCGAGAAACGCTTTGGTGATAGCGACGGTGATCTTGTCATCAGTGTAAGGAACGACAGTGCCATTACGCTTGATCACGCGCAGCTGGCCAGGCGCGGTAGCTGCCAGATCCGAAGTCGAATCGGCGGCCTGCGGCAAGGTGCCCTGCGGGTTCTCGCGAGTTGTGTCGGTTTGCATGGGGGGTGGTCTCCACATTCTCTATGTTTGTTTGGCACCGTCATGGTGCTCACCGTTCTGTACCGAAGCACTGCAACCGACTTGCGTCGGCAATTACCACTTCGGAACAGACGAAAAAGGCTGCAACGCCGCGTCCCTGCCGAAGTTCTGGTTGCGGGCCAATGCCCGAAACCGGATTCCCTCCCGGGTGACAGTAATGACTGCAACACCCATACCGTTTTGTCCGCTTGGAACTAAAAAAACGGTGCCATCCGCAAGCGCGGTTTGGGCTTCGAAAAACTTGCTTCGTTCCACCTGAAACTCGCAATAAAGCGCTTGAGTTTCAGGTCTGAAATGTGGTTGGGCGCTTCAGGCAAAAACCCTACATGTAGGGTCTCTGTTTTCGCCGTGCTACAAGATAATGCGTTTTGAGGGGGCTTGCAACGTACTGGCTGTGGATAAGCCTGTGCGTAAATTGTGTAAGAAACAGGGAAAACGCGTGTAGGCCGCGAACCGGCTGAGCCAGACCGTTTGTCACTGTTTTTTTGCCCGGAAAAAACGCTTCAGCGGTTTTTTAAGGGCGCGAACCCTACCATAGTTTTTCGCCTGGTCCGAACGCATTTACCGACTTGTTTTCCGGGTGATCGGCGTTTATACAATCGCTGGCGGCGTGGGCATTCTTATCCTCCTTGAACATGACAAAAAGACGGGAGGATGGCGAAAGTCCTACAGGTCCCGTGTTAGTCAGCAGATCCTCCATTATCAATAACAACAGCAAGCAGAGGTCACCGGTGGAGCAACAAGCCTTTCAGGTATTGATCGTCGAGGATGACCAGCGTCTGGCCGAGCTGACGCGTGACTACCTGCAAGCCAATGGATTGCGCGTGGATATCGAAGGCAATGGCGCGCTGGCGGCGGCACGGATCATCAAGGAACAGCCGGACCTGGTCATCCTTGACCTGATGCTGCCCGGCGAAGACGGTCTGAGCATCTGTCGCAAGGTACGCACTCAGTTCGACGGGCCGATCCTGATGCTCACCGCGCGAACCGACGACGCCGACCAGATTCAGGGATTGGACCTCGGGGCCGACGATTACGTGTGCAAGCCGGTGCGCCCGCGCCTGTTGCTGGCGCGGATCCAGGCGTTGCTGCGGCGCAGTGACAGCGCGGAACCGGCCGCGGAGAAATCCCGTCGTCTGCAATTCGGGCCGTTGGTGGTCGATAACGCCTTGCGCGAAGCCTGGCTGAATGACATTGGCATCGAACTGACCAGCGCCGAATTCGACCTGCTCTGGCTTTTGGTCGCCAACGCCGGGCGCATCTTGTCCCGCGAAGAAATCTTCACTGCGTTGCGCGGTATCGGCTATGACGGCCAGGACCGCTCGATCGATGTACGCATTTCGCGGATCCGCCCGAAAATCGGCGACGACCCCGACCATCCGCGCCTGATCAAGACCATTCGCAGCAAAGGCTATCTGTTCGTTCCCGAAGCCTGCATAGACCTTTCGTTGTGAACTCGATATTCCTGCGCATCTATGGCGGCATGTGCGCCGCGCTGATTCTGGTCGCTGTGCTCGGCGTGCTGGCGCTGCACTTGCTCAATCAGGTGCGCAGCGAGCAATACCGTGAACGCCTGGCCCACGGCACATTTTCGCTGATGGCCGACAATCTGCAGCCGATGAACGAAACCGAGCGCCATCGCGCACTGCTGGTGTGGGAGCGTTTGCTCGGCATCCCGCTGGCGCTGAAGAAATTTACCGAAACGGACCTCGATCTGACCCAGCGCACCCGAGTGCAGCGCGGGCAGGCGCTGGTCGAACAAACCGGCCCGCACGCGGCCAAAGTATATCGGCTGGTTAGCGACAAGGAACAACTGGTGCTCACCGGTGAAGTGCAGCAGATCAGTGAGCAACTGGCGCGGGCGACGATTTATCTCTTGGCCGACGAACTGGTGCGCGTACCGGTTGCCGAGCAGCCGAAACGCCTAGCGCAGATAAAGGAAGAAAAAGGCTTCGGGTTCGACTTGCGTCTGGTCACGGTGGACGACGCCGACATGGACGAGGACCAGAGTCGGCGGGTCTCGGAGGGCGACACGGTGATGGCGCTGGGCAAGGGCGGCGATTCGATCCGGGTGTTTGCCGGCATGGTCGGCACGCCGTGGGTGCTGGAAATCGGCCCGCTGTATCAAATGAACCCGTACCCGCCGGAATGGCTGGTGCTGATCGCCGCGTTGGGCCTGACGTTGATCGGGCTGATCGTTTATCTGCTGGTGCGGCAGCTCGAGCGGCGTTTGCGTGGCCTTGAAGCCGCAGCCACGCGCATCGCCAAGGGCAGCCTCGAAACCCGGGTGCCGGCGCGCGGTGCCGACTCGGTCGGGCGGCTGGCCGCGGCGTTCAATGGCATGGCCGAGCACTTGCAGCAATTGCTGGCGATCCAGCGCGAACTGGTGCGCGCGGTGTCCCACGAATTGCGCACGCCGGTGGCGCGTTTGCGTTTCGGTCTGGAGATGATCGGCTCGGCAACCACGCCGCAAGCCCTGGAAAAGTACCGCGAGGGCATGGACCACGACATCGAGGACCTCGATAAGCTGGTCGATGAAATGCTCACCTATGCGCGCCTGGAGCAGGGTTCGCCGGCGTTGACCTTCCAGCGTGTCGACCTCGATGCGTTGGTCAATCAAGTGATCGCAGAGCTGGCGCCCCTGCGCGCCGAAGTCACCGTGCAGCGCGGTTTGTGCCTGTCCGCCGCCGATAATGACGATGCCTGGGTCGAGGCTGAGCCGCGTTATCTGCACCGTGCGTTGCAGAATCTGGTGAGCAATGCCATGCGCCATGCCCGCGGCAACGTGACGGTGAGTTATCAGGTCGGGCAATTACGCTGCCGGGTCGATGTCGAGGATGATGGCCCGGGTGTGCCGGAAGTGGCCTGGGAGCGAATCTTCACGCCGTTCCTGCGCCTGGATGACAGCCGCACGCGGGCGTCGGGCGGGCATGGTCTGGGGTTGTCGATCGTGCGGCGGATCATTCACTGGCACGACGGCCGAGCGATCATCGGCAAGAGCAAAAGCCTGGGTGGGGCGTGTTTCAGTTTGAGCTGGCCGAGGAATCAGGAACGGCGGTAGGTTGTGTGGTGGCAGTACCGGCCTCATCGCTGGCAAGCCAGCTCCCACAGATTTCGCGGGTGTACATGGATTCTGTGTTTACCGGGAATACTGTGGGAGCTGGCTTGCCAGCGATGAGGACCCTGCAGGCAATGCAAAACTTCAGGCCTGAATGCTCACCAGACTCAACAACTGCCCATCCTGCACGCCGAACTGCGCCTCCAGCTCCGATCCGTTGCGCCATTCGCTGGACAAATCAGTCAACAACCGCAGCCTGACCTGACCCGCCTCGGTCCATTCCAGCACTTCGGCATGCTCGAAGTAAAAGCGCTGCTGCACGATCGGGTAGAGCGCCTTGAACAAACTTTCCTTGACCGAAAACGTCAGCGTCACCCACAGCGCCCGTAGCTCTTTCGAACCGGCAGCCATGCGCTGCATTTCCGCCGGCGTGAGAATTTCTCCGGCCAGACGCGCGGCGCGGTCATCGCTCAGCAGGTTTTCCAGGTCCATGCCCAAGCCGCGCCAGTGCTGCTTGTTGGCGACGATCGCGGCGGCGCGACCGCTGCTGTGGGTGATCGAGCCGCAGATAGGCGCCGGCCACACCGGTGCGCGATCTTCGCCGATCGCCGGAGCCGCGCCGTTGCCCTGCAATTGTTGCAACGCCGCGCGGGCGCAAATTCGCCCCGCGAGAAACTCGGCCTGACGCTTGGCTACCGAGCGCTGAATGCTTGGCGGCGCCACGATCGCGCTGCGCTGAAAATCATCAGCCAGCAATTGGGCCGGATCGAATTGCGTGCTGATCAGCACGGTGTCGGGCAACACGATCGGCAACGGCCAGTGGCTGTCGAGCGCGGTGCAGCAGGCGGGGAGGGTGGGGGCTAGGTTCATGGCGGGCATTTTGCCGGTTAGTCGGGGCAAGGTCGAGAACAGCGGTGCGGCCTTCGCGAGCAGGCTCCTACGACCGTCGTACAGATCGTTCCCATGCTCCGCGTGGCAATGCCGCCCGGGACGCTCCGTGTCCCACACATGCGTGACGCAGAGCGTCCCAGGATGCATTCCCACGCAGAGCGTGGGAACGATCGGGGTAGACGCTATCAGCTGAAGATCGACTTGAAAAACGCCTGCATGTCCGCCCAGGACTTTTCATCCGCGGCCTTGTTGTAACCAATATCCGGGCCGCCATGCTCACCATGACTCAGGCGATCCGCATCGGGATTGCTGAAACCATGCTTGGCGCCATCAAGGCTGACAAACTTGTAGTCGGCCCCAGCCTTGTCCATTTCCGCCTTGAACGCAGTGACGTTGTCGGCGGTGACCATGCTGTCCAGCGCGCCGTGCTCGACCAGAATCTTCGCCTTGACGCTGCCAGGCGTAGCCGGGGTCTTGGTGGCCAGCGCGCCATGGAAACTCACCACGCCCGCCAGCGGCACACCTTGACGCGCCGCGTTCAACACCACAGCACCGCCGAAGCAGTATCCGATCGCGGCGATTTTATCCGCGTCGGTCTGTGCTTGTTTCTTCAGTAAATTCAGCCCGGCCTCGAAGCGCTTGCTGGCCGCCGCCGCATCCTGAGTCGCCGCCTGCATGAACGCCATCGCGTCTTTCGGGTGTTCGGTGTTTTTGCCGTCGCCGTACATATCGATCGCCATCGCGCTGTAGCCCAGCGCGGCGAGATCACGGGCACGGCGCTTGGCGTAATCGTTCAGCCCCCACCACTCGTGAACCACGACGACACCGGGACGCTTGCCTTTGATGGCGTCGTCATAGGCGTAGTAACCGATCAGTTTTGTACCGTCGGCGCTCTGGTAGGGGATTTCTTCGGTTTTGATCGCCGCCTGGGTGAGGCTGCTGACGGCCAGCAAGGTGAGGGCAAGGAACAAGCGCATGATCGGGTCTCCTTTGCGAAAGTGGTCAGAACAGCCTAGTCGATTTGATTCAGGTCAGGTTCAGAGACGGTTCAGGGCCGGTACAGGGGCCGCTCAGTAATCTTGCGCCATACCCCAACAGCACTGTGCAAGAGGAACTACCCATGACTCGTTTGAACAAACTGTTGCTGGCTTTGAGCGTCATGAGCGCCAGTATCGCGGCCCAGGCCGACACGTCTTCGAACTTCGCCGGCCTGACCTTCGGCCAGACCAGTGACAAGATCGACAAGTCCCGCTCCTTGAACAACAACCTCGACCATCCGAACGCCACCGGTGCCATCGACGGTAACAATACCTACGGCGTGCGCCTCGGTCAGCAAAACAGCCAGGGCCGCTACTACGCCACTTACGACAACGTGTCGGGCTCGCACAATGGCATTAAACTGCGCCAGGAAAACCTGCTGGGCAGCTACGATCTGTTCTACCCGGTGGGCGGCAGCACCAAACTGTTCGGCGGCGCCACCGCAGGCTTGACCAAGCTGACCCAGGATTCGCCAGGCTACAGCCGCGACAGTGACATCGGCTACGCCGTCGGCGGTCAGCTCGGTGTGTTGCAGCAAGTCTCGCAGAACACCTCGGTCGAACTCGGTTACCGTTACCTGCGCAGCAACGCCAGCACCGAGATGAAAGAAAGTGGCGGCAGCAAGCAGGGCTCGCTGGACTTGACCAGCAGCGCGCAGACTTATCTGTCGGCCAACTATTATTTCTAAGTCGGTCGCCTCGGTACCTGTGGGAGCCAGCCTGCTGGCGATAGCGCCCTGACATTCGACGATATTTGTCGGCTGCCAAATTGCAATCGCCAGCAGGCCGGCTGCCACAGGGGTTGTCTGGAGATTTTTGAATTGCCTGGGAGAGCTTTATGAAACTGTTGGTCGTCGAAGATGAAGCGCTGTTGCGCCATCATCTGCAAACCCGCCTCACCGAGAGCGGTCATGTGGTCGAATCCGTGGCCAATGCCGAGGAGGCGCTGTACCAGACCGGACAGTTCAACTTCGACCTGGCGGTGATCGACCTTGGCCTGCCGGGCATGGGTGGGCTCGACCTGATCCGCCAGTTGCGCTCGGGCGGCAAGACCTTCCCGATCCTCATTCTCACGGCGCGCGGCAACTGGCAGGACAAGGTCGAAGGCCTCGCTGCGGGCGCCGATGATTACGTGGTCAAGCCGTTCCAGTTCGAAGAACTCGACGCACGCCTGAATGCCTTGCTGCGCCGCTCCAGTGGTTTCACTCAGTCGACCATTGTTGCCGGGCCGCTGCTGCTCGACCTCAATCGCAAGCAGGCCAGCCTCGACGAGCAGCCGCTGGCGCTGACAGCCTACGAGTACCGCATTCTCGAATACCTGATGCGCCACCACCAGCAGGTGGTGCCCAAGGATCGCCTGATGGAACAACTCTACCCGGACGACGACGAGCGCGATCCGAACGTGATCGAAGTGCTGGTCGGCCGTCTGCGCCGCAAGCTTGAGGGACCGGCCGGGTTCAAGCCGATCGATACCGTGCGCGGCCTCGGCTACTTGTTCAATGAGCGCTGCACTTGATCCGTTCCCTTCGCGTTCGTTTGATGCTCGCCGCCACCACGTTGGCGGTGTTGTTCATGCTCGCCTTGCTCCCGGCCATGCAAGGCGCGTTCAGCCTGGCCTTGCAGGATTCGATCGAGCAGCGCCTGGCCTCGGACGTGACCACCCTGATTTCCGCCGCGCGCATTGAAAACGGTCGGCTGGTGATGCCGACGCAGTTGCCGGACGAGCGTTTCAACCTCACGGACTTCCGCTTGCTTGGCTACATCTATGATCGCGAAGGCCGTCTGGTCTGGCGTTCGAAGGCCACTCAGGAAGAACAGATCAACTACAAGCCGCGCTATGACGGTCTCGGCAATGAGTTCGCGCGCATTCGCGAAAGCAACGGCCAGGAGTTCTTCGTTTACGACGTGGAGGTGAAATTGCTCGGCGGCAAAAGCGCCGCGTTCAGCATCGTCGCCCTGCAACCGGTGCGTGAATACGAAACCACCCTCGAAGGCTTGCGCGAAAATCTTTATCTGGGCTTCGGCGCGGCACTCCTGGTGTTGCTGGCGCTGTTGTGGATCGGCCTGACCTGGGGCCTCAAGGCCTTGCGCCGCCTCAGCCAGGAGCTCGATGAAATCGAGGGCGGCACTCGCGAAAGCCTGACCGAAAAACACCCGCGCGAACTGCTGCGCCTGACCGGCTCGCTCAACCGCTTGCTGCTCAGCGAACGTCAGCAGCGCAGCCGCTACCGCGATTCCCTCGACGATCTCGCTCACAGCCTGAAAACCCCGCTGGCGGTACTGCAAGGGGTCAGCGAAGACATGGCCCAGCGTCCTCAGGAACGCGATCAGGCGTGGGTGCTGCAAAGTCAGATCGAACGCATGAGCCAGCAGATCAGCTATCAACTGCAACGGGCGAGCCTGCGCAAAAGCGGTCTGGTGCGCCATCAGGTCAAGCTGCGACCGGTGCTCAAAAGCCTGTGCGACACGCTGGACAAGGTCTATCGCGACAAGCAGGTGCGCGTGGTTTTCGATCTGCCTGAACATTGTTACGTGCCGATCGAGCAGGGCGCCTTGCTGGAAATGCTCGGCAACCTGCTGGAGAATGCCTACCGGCTGTGCCTGGGCGAAGTGCGCATCAGCGTGCGCGAGTCGCTGGCCGGGGTCGAGCTATGCGTCGAGGACGACGGCCCCGGTGTGCCGTCGGATCAGCGCGCACGGATTCTTGAACGCGGCGAACGGCTGGATGCACAACATCCGGGGCAGGGCATCGGGCTGGCGGTGGTCAAGGACATCATCGAAAGCTACAACGCCCGACTGGCACTGGGCGACTCACCGTTGGGCGGGGCGGCGTTCAGGATTCATTTTCCGGCGGTGTGAATGGCGCTTGCCCTCACCCTAACCCTCTCCCAGAGGTAGAGGGGACTGACCGAAGTGTCTGGTGAAAATTGTCGACCTGGGCGATGGCAGCGCATTCGGATTCAATCCCCAATCAGTCCCCTCTCCCTCTGGGAGAGGGCTAGGGTGAGGGGCCTTTGATCCTGCTACCTACAACTCCCGCGCCCGATAAGCCCCCGGTGTCAACCCGGTCCACTTCTTGAACGCCCGGTGAAACGCCGACGGCTCAGAGAAACCCAACTGCTCGGCAATCTGCTGCAACGACAGATCCGCGCGCCCCAGATGATAGATGGCGATATCCCGCCGCAGTTGATCCTTGAGCTCCTGAAAACTCGTGCCTTCCTCGCGTAAATGCCGGCGCAGGGTCTGCGGGCTGATGTGCAGGTGTGCCGCAACCGCTTCCAGGTCCGGCCAGTGACTGCTGTCGCGGCTGAGCAAGCGGCGCAGGCGACTGCTCAGGCTGTCGCCATCGTCCGGGCGTGAGAGCAGGTCCGCCGGTGAGCGTTCGAGGAAATGCTTGAGCGTGCGCTCGTCCTGCAACAACGGCATCGGCAGATAACGGCTGTGAAACAGCAGGCTGCTGTGCTCGGCGCCGAAGCTCAGCGGGCACGGAAACAGCAAGTCATATTCAGCGCCATGGTCGGGGCGCGGGTAGCTGAAGGTCGCCTGCTCGAGGCGGATCCGCTGGCCGATCAGCCAACTGCCGAGGCGATGCCAGATCACCAGCAGGCTTTCAGTGAGAAAGTGATCGGGGTCCCACAACCGCGAATCGTCGAGACTCAAACGCACCCATTCATCTTCGCGGCTCAGCGTCAGCCGTGGCGCGTCGGGGAACAGGCTGTAAAACAGCAGGCCGCGCTGCAGCGCCTTCTCCAGGTTGCGGCAGTGGATCGAGGCATGGCACATCATGGCGAAACTGCCGGGCTTGCTCGGTGCGTTGCCAAATCCCAGGTATTCGTCGTCCAGCGCCAGCCACAGGCCCTGGATCAAACGGGCGAATTGTTCCGGTGCGAGGCGCGCACGTGGCTCTTCAAGCAGTTCCGGGCTAATCCCCAAATGCTCGAGCAGGCCTGAATAATCAAAGCCTTGGCGGCGCGCGCCGCCGAGGGCGGCACGGGCGAAATGGCTGGCGATGGTGCGTTCACGCATGAGCGGCAGGTCCTGTTCAGGCGACCGATGGTAGCGGCGAGGCCAGTGGGCAACAAGGCGGATTTCCGCCAAATTGCAGGACGAGGGCGGGCCAGTTGGCGGAAATCCGCCATGCGCAGGTCACCGCGCGGTGACACAAAAATGTGGCTGAGCCCTGATATCAAAAGGCTGGCTGCCCATCGCACCAATCTGGCACGGCGTTTGCGATACAAGCGACAGAAGCGTGCATTTATCCCGTGGGAAAACGCCGCTCCAACAACAAATCCCTCCAGTGCAGGAGGGTTCGCAATTAAGGTTTCGCGGCCAACAGATGGATGTTGTCGCGGGACGCTTGAGGAAACCTGCAATGACGACTCGTCAGCCACTGTATAAATCCCTGTATTTCCAGGTGATCGTTGCCATCGCCATCGGCATCCTGCTCGGTCACTTCTACCCACAGACCGGTGTGGCGCTCAAGCCGCTGGGTGACGGGTTCATCAAGCTGATCAAAATGGTCATCGCCCCGATCATCTTCTGTACCGTTGTCAGCGGCATCGCCGGCATGCAGAACATGAAATCGGTGGGCAAGACCGGCGGCTACGCGCTGCTGTATTTCGAAATCGTTTCGACCATTGCCCTGCTGATTGGTCTGGTCGTGGTCAACGTTGTGCAGCCGGGCGCCGGCATGCACATCGACGTCACCACCCTGGACGCCTCGAAAATCGCCACCTACGTGACGGCCAGTAAAGACCAGAGCATTGTCGGCTTCCTCCTCAATGTGATCCCGAACACCATCGTCGGCGCGTTCGCCACCGGTGACATTCTGCAAGTGCTGATGTTCTCGGTGATCTTCGGCTACGCCCTGCATCGCCTGGGTTCGTACGGTCGTCCGCTGCTGGACATGATCGATCGCTTCGCCCACGTGATGTTCAACATCATCAACATGATCATGAAACTGGCGCCGCTGGGTGCCTTCGGTGCGATGGCCTTCACCATCGGTGCCTACGGCGTGGGCTCGCTGGTGCAGTTGGGCCAGCTGATGATCTGCTTCTACATCACCTGCGTGCTGTTCGTGGTGCTGGTGCTGGGTGCGATCTGCCGTGCTCACGGTTTCAGCGTGTTCAAGCTGGTGCGTTACATTCGTGAGGAGCTGTTGATCGTACTGGGCACGTCCTCGTCGGAATCGGCACTGCCACGCATGCTGATCAAGATGGAGCGTCTGGGCGCGAAGAAATCGGTTGTCGGTCTGGTGATCCCGACCGGTTACTCGTTCAACCTCGACGGTACTTCGATCTACCTGACCATGGCGGCTGTGTTCATCGCTCAGGCGACCGACACGCACATGGACATCACTCACCAGATCACTCTGCTGCTGGTACTGCTGCTGTCCTCCAAAGGCGCAGCCGGTGTGACCGGTTCGGGCTTCATCGTGCTGGCCGCGACCCTGTCGGCGGTCGGTCACCTGCCGGTGGCCGGTCTGGCGCTGATCCTCGGTATCGACCGCTTCATGTCCGAAGCCCGCGCGCTGACCAACCTGGTCGGTAACGCGGTAGCCACCATCGTGGTTGCCAAGTGGGTCAAGGAGCTGGACACCGATCAACTGCAAGCCGAACTGGCTTCGGGTGGTCGCGGTATCGCCGAAACCCGTCCTGAAGACGACCTGGGTGTGGCTGAAGGCGCAACCCCGAGCCATGTGAAGTAAGCATCGCTTGTCTGGAAAAACCCGCTTCGGCGGGTTTTTTCATGCCTGCGTTTTGAGCGCAACGGTCATGCCCGCTGACATTTTCGGTGATTGCCGCATCGCTGATCGCTGCCTAGGCTGAGTGCATCGCCCAAGGAGTTCGCCCATGTCCGCACCGCTGGCCTCACTGAAGGTTCTCGATTTCTCGACGCTGCTGCCGGGGCCGTTTGCCTCGTTATTGCTGGCGGACATGGGCGCCGAGGTACTGCGCATCGAATCGCCGACCCGCATGGATCTGCTGCGCGTGTTGCCACCGCACGATGGCGGCGTGTCGGCCAGTCATGCCTACCTGAACCGCAACAAACGCAGTCTGGCGCTGGACTTGAAACAGCCGGCGGCGATGGAAATCATCCGCGAGTTATTGATCGAGTACGACATCGTCCTCGAACAGTTCCGCCCCGGTGTGATGGAGCGTCTGGGCCTGGGTTATGAAGCGCTGAAAGCGATCAATCCGAAATTGATCTACGTCTCGATCAGCGGTTATGGCCAGACCGGGCCCTATAAGGACCGCGCCGGCCACGACATCAATTATCTGGCCCTGGCAGGGCTGGCCAGTTATACCGGCCGCGCCGACAGCGGGCCGCTGCCGTTGGGCATGCAAGTGGCGGATATTGCCGGTGGCTCGCTGCACGGGGTGATCGGTTTGCTCGCCGCCGTCATCGCCCGCCAGCAAACCGGGCAGGGCACGCATGTCGATGTGAGCATGACCGACTGCGCGTTCAGCCTGAACGCCATGACCGGCGCCGGTTATCTCGCCTGCGAAGATGAGCCGGGGCGCGAAGATCAGATGCTCAATGGCGGTAGCTTTTATGACTATTACCGCACGCGGGACGGGCGCTGGATGTCGGTCGGCAGTCTGGAGCCGGCATTCATGCAGGCCTTGTGTGCAGCGCTGGGTAGACCGGAGCTGGCGGCGCAGGGGCTGTCAGCCAAACCTGAGCAACAGCAGGCGCTGAAGGAGGCGTTGCGGGTTGAGTTTGAAAAGCATGATTTTGCGCAGTTGTGCGAGTTGTTCGCCGGGGTCGATGCGTGTGTCGAGCCGGTGTTGAGCCTCGGTGAGGCGGTGCGTCATCCGCAGGTGCAGGCGCGCGAACTGGTGACGCAAGTGCCGCGCGGGGAGGGTACGGCGCAGGCGCAGATGGCTTGTCCGTTGAAGTTTTCCGAGGCATTGCCAGCGCCGCGGCATGTCGGGGCGGCGCTGGGGCAGCATACGGATGAGGTGTTGAGGGAATTGGGATTCAGCCCGTTGAAAATTGAAAACCTGCGTCACAACAAAGTCATTCTTTAGCGCCTGTAAGGGCCTCATCGCTGGCAAGCCAGCTCCCACAGGTTCCGAGGTGTTCACAAAACCTGTGGGAGCTGGCTTGCCAGCGATGGGGCCAGTCAGAGCACCGCGGAAACCACCTATTCCACCCGCATCTCACCACTGAACACCAGCGTCGTGCGGCAGCGCCGGCAGAAATACCGTCGCCCCTGTCGCACCAGACTATGGCGCTGTGCCGTAAACGGGAAATCGCTCTCGGGACACGGGCATTTATAGATGTAGCGGGTCACGCTGCGGCGTTTGACTTCGTAGGTATGGCAGCGATCCGGCGGCAATTCGTAAACGCCGCGCATGATCAATTGCCATTCCTCGCCATGGGGCTGGATGCGGTCGCCGAACAATTGGTGGGCGATCAGGTGCGCGACTTCGTGGGCCACGGTCTGCTTGAGGAAGTGTTCGGTGTTTTCCCGGTACAGCTGCGGATTGAAGCGCAGCTTGTTTTCGTGCAAATGCGCGACACCGGCTTTCTGCCCGCGCAGCTTGAGGCTGACGACGGGGCGTTTGAAGGAACGTTTGAAAAAGGATTCAGCGAGTTGGTAACAATCTTCGACGCGGGTATTGAGTTGCTCGGGCATGCTTGATGGATCTCCAGAGACGCCGAGTATGCCGCAACCCCGGGCGCTTGCGAATCGCCGAGCTGCCGAATGGTCATCGCCCAAATGACAAGGCCGCCTTGCGGCGGCCTCTCTCAACAGGCGGATATCGTCAGTTGGTGTACACCGGCCCTACGCCCAGGCCCCAGACGATCACGGTAAACGCCATGATCGCCACCAGCACCACCAGACCCACCGCCAGTACCGAGCTGGAAAACAGAAAGCCTTCGTCCGGAGGAATGTTCATGAACGTCGGCAAGCCCACGTACAGCAGATATACCGTGTAGCAGATGGCCGCCGTACCGACGATCATCCCCAGCCACATGTGCGGATACAGCGCCGCCAGGCCACCGACGAACAACGGCGTCGCGGTGTAAGTGGCGAAGGCCACGCAACGGGCCAGACTGGGGTTGGCGTCATACGTGCGTGCCATCCAGTGGACAAAGGCGCCCATTACCGCAACGCCACCGAGCATCGCCAGGTACGACATGATCGTCATCCACAGCGCACTTTCGAAGGTGAGCATCACCGGCGCGCGGTTGCCGATCACCCAACCAACCTGGGTGGTACCGATAAACGCCGAGACGGCGGGGATCGCCGCCAGAATCAGCGTGTGCGTGAGGTACATGTGGCTGATGCTTTCCTCTTGGTCGCCACGGATTTCCTTCCATTCCTGATCGGGGTGGGTAAACAGTCCCACTACGTGATGGATCATGCCATTCACTCCTCTTGATATTGCCATCGCCCCCCAACGGAGCGCCTACGGGCCAGGCGGCCGAGCAAATACAGGTCTTCAGATGTGTGCGACCTTATGTCGCAGTATAGAAAGGACTGAACCGCACCGGTATCAGGGGCTTAGAGCAAATCGCGCTGTAAACCGGGCGGATAATCGCCTCGGGGTCTGTCTCAAGTGTCCTGTGGCGGCCGACAACACGTCCCCACAGCGGCGGGGTTTTTGCGTAAAATGCCGGCCTTTCGTCACACCTCACGGATTTCGCGTCATGGGCACTCTTACGGTCAACCAGAACAAACTGCAAAAGCGCCTGCGCCGGCTGGCCGGCGAAGCGGTCGCCGATTTCAACATGATCGAAGACGGTGACAAGGTCATGGTCTGCCTGTCCGGGGGCAAGGACAGCTACACCATGCTCGACGTGTTGCTGCACCTGCAGAAGGTTGCACCGATCAAGTTCGAAATCGTCGCGGTGAACATGGACCAGAAACAGCCGGGCTTTCCCGAGCACGTGCTGCCGGCCTACCTGAAAGAGCTGGGCGTCGAGTACCACATCGTCGAGAAAGACACCTACTCGGTGGTCAAGGAACTGATTCCGGAAGGCAAGACCACGTGCTCGCTGTGCTCACGCCTGCGTCGCGGCACGCTGTACACCTTTGCCGACGAAATCGGCGCGACAAAAATGGCCCTCGGTCATCACCGCGACGACATAGTCGAAACGTTCTTTCTCAACATGTTCTTCAACGGCAGCCTCAAGGCCATGCCGCCGAAGCTGCGCGCCGACGACGGGCGCAACGTGGTGATCCGTCCGCTGGCGTACTGCAACGAGAAGGACATTCAGGCCTACTCGGACCTCAAGCAATTCCCGATCATCCCGTGCAACCTCTGCGGTTCGCAGGAAAACCTGCAGCGTCAGGTGGTCAAGGAAATGCTCCAGGACTGGGAGCGCAAGACCCCGGGCCGCACCGAGAGCATTTTCCGCAGCCTGCAGAACGTGATCCCGTCGCAACTGGCCGACCGCAACCTGTTCGACTTCACCAGCCTGAAAATCGACGAAACCGCGGCGTCGCGCTTCGTCAACGTCGTAAACCTTTAATTAAAACCTGTAGGGGTGAGCCTGCTCGCGATAGCGGTCTGTCAGATATTTTGATATCGACTGACACAGCGCTATCGCGAGCAGGCTCACTCCTACAACGGATTTTCTTTCAATTCCCGGGAGAGGGCATGCGCGATTACAAGTGGCTGCACGAATACTGTCTGAACCGTTTCGGTTCGGCGGCTGCACTGGAAGCCCATCTGCCTGTTCCGAAAACCCCGACGCAACTGCGCAAGATCAGCGACGACCGCTACCTCTCGACAATGGCCCTGCGGGTGTTTCGCGCCGGACTCAAGCACAGTCTGGTCGACGCCAAATGGCCGGCCTTCGAAGAAGTGTTCTTC
Organism: Pseudomonas sp. 15C; assembly: GCF_055484735.1. Taxonomy (NCBI): domain Bacteria; kingdom Pseudomonadati; phylum Pseudomonadota; class Gammaproteobacteria; order Pseudomonadales; family Pseudomonadaceae; genus Pseudomonas; species Pseudomonas sp. 15C. The sequence continues at coordinate 17,984 of NZ_JBUDGD010000043.1, forward strand.
AAGTTCGACCCGGAAAAAGTTGTGCTGATGAGCGCCGAGCACCTTGAGCGCCTGATGCAGGACGCGCGGATCATCCGCCACTTGGGCAAGCTGAAGAGCGTGCCGCGCAATGCGCAGTTCATTCTTGATGTGGAGCAGGACAAGGGCAGCTTCGGCGCGCTGATCGCCGACTGGCCGGTGACCGACATCGTCGGCCTGTGGACATACCTGAAAAAGCACGGTCATCAATTGGGCGGGCTGTCAGCGCCGCGCTTTTTGCGCATGGTCGGCAAGGACACCTTTGTGCCGAGCTATGACGTGGTCGCCGCATTGAATGCCCAGAAGATCGTTGACAAGGTGCCAACCAGTCTGCGCGATCTGGCGACGGTGCAGAACGCGTTCAATCAGTGGCACGAACAGAGCGGCGGCCGGCCGATGAGCCAGATTTCGATGATGCTCGCCTACACCGTCAATCATTGAGACCGCGTCGCGCCAATCGCGAGCAGGCTCACTCCTACAGGGGATTTGTGGACGCCACAGATCCCCTGTAGGAGTGAGCCTGCTCGCGATAGCTATTTGTCAGGAAACGCTGATTTCGCCTTCGCCCGCCAGCTTGCGATCAAGCTGATAACGCCAGCGCACATACAGCAGCGCCGAGCAGAACACTGCCAGGCTCGCCGCCATTTCCAGCACACCAAACCACTGCCGGTTCGGGTCATACGCCGCCAGTGCGCCTTTGATGAAATACAGATTCACCACAAAACACATCCATGAATGGCCACGGGCGCTGCCCATGATCATTGCCGGTGCGAGCACCAGCCACGGGATCAGTTCGACCAGCAGGATCACCCACGGTCGCGCGCCGTGCAGGTCGGCGAAGACCAGGTAATAAGCCGCGAGCAGGCCGGCGAGGGCGAAAAAACTCAGCAGGCTGAGCACCCGCATCGCCTTCACCCGCGGCTCCAGCCACTCGATTGAGGGCAGGATCTTCGGCTTCTTCGCCATCTCAGCTCACCAGTTTCTGTGCGGTTTTCGCCAGACGCAGACCGAGGGCGCGGCACAGCGCCACTTCGTGTTGATCGAGGCCGCTCTTGCCGTCGGCGCCGGCATGATGGCTGGCACCGTAAGGCGTACCGCCGCCCTCGGTTTCCAGCAGTGCCGACTCGCTGTACGGCAGGCCGGTAATCAGCATGCCGTGGTGCAGCAGCGGCAGCATCATCGACAGCAGGGTGGTTTCCTGACCGCCGTGCAGGCTGGCGGTGGAGGTGAACACACCGGCCGGTTTGCCGACCAGAGCACCGGTCAGCCAAAGGTTGCTGGTGCCGTCGAGAAAGTATTTCAGCGGGGCGGCCATGTTGCCGAATCGCGTCGGGCTGCCCAGTGCCAGACCGGCGCAGTTTTTCAGGTCATCGAGGGTCGCGTAGAGCGCGCCTTCTGCGGGGATGTCCGGGGCGACGGCTTCGCATTCGGTGGAAATCGCCGGCACCGTGCGCAGTCGCGCCTCAAGTCCAGCCTGTTCGACACCGCGAGCGATCTGCCGGGCCATCTCGTTGGTCGAACCGCTGCGGCTGTAATACAGGACCAGAATGTAAGGCGCGCTCACGGCAGCAACTCCAGAATGTTTTCCGGTGGACGGCCGATGACCGCTTTGTCGCCGACTTCGAGGATCGGCCGTTCCATCAGTTTCGGATGCGCGGCGATGGCGTCGATCAATTGCGCTTCGCTGAGATTTTCATCGGCGAGCTGAAGTATTTTGTATTCATCTTCCCCGCTGCGCAGCAACTGCCGTGCGCTGATCCCGAGCTTGCCGAGCAGCGCCTTGATTTGCGCAGCATTCAGCGGGGTTTCGAGGTAACGCACCACGGTTGGCGTCAGGCCGCGGGCTTCGAGCAGTTCCAGTGCGCCGCGGGATTTCGAGCAGCGCGGATTGTGATAAAGCGTCAGATCGGTCATGGCGGGTCGCTTCTGGCGTAAAGTGGCGGCTATTCTAACTGTGCAGCGCGCAATCCAGAACCGTCAGAGGCGATGGGTCGCAGGCGCCTTCGAATTTTCTCAAGGAACACGACATGACACGGCGATTGGCAGCGGCATTGACGGTAATCGGGGCGTTGATGCTGGGGGGCTGCGGCAATGATTACGGGATTGACCAGAACGGCCAGAAAGTCGCGTCCGAGCGTCTCGACAAACAATGGGTGGTGCTCAATTACTGGGCCGAATGGTGCGGCCCGTGTCGCACGGAGATTCCTGAACTCAATCACCTGGCCGAGGAACTGAAGAGCAAGAATGTCGGCGTGTTCGGCGTCAACTTCGACAACGTGCAAGGCGCGGAACTGAAAGAAGCCAGCGAGAAACTGGGCATCAAGTTCACCGTGCTGGCGCAGGATCCGGCTGAGCTGTTCGAATTGCCGCGCAGCGAGGCGTTGCCGGTAACTTACATCATCGACGACAAGGGCAAGGTGCGGGAGCAGTTGCTGGGTGAGCAGACGGCGGCGGGGGTGATGGCCAAACTCGAGGCGTTGCAGGCGACGAAGTAAGCCGCCAGAAGCCCCTCACCCCAGCCCTCCCGAAACGTCCGACCGCCCAGAGGGAGAGGGGGCCGACCGAAGTGTTTGGCGAGGTACATCGACCTGAAACACCGAGTCGATTATGGATTCACCAGATAACGTTCATGTCGGCGCCAATCCTGAGCATCCCCCAATCAGTTCCCTCTCCCTTTGGGCGGTCCGACGTTTCGGGAGGGTTAGGGTGAGGGCTTTGGCGGTATTGAGGTTCAACCCTCTTCCAGCCACCAGCGCAACGGCTTGCCCTCGGCTGGCCAGAAACGCATCTGCTCGATCGGCGAGATGTCCCAGCGCTCGACCTTTTCCAGCGCCTGCAAGAACCGTTGTTCCTGCTCCATCAAGGCCGGGGCGCAAAGTTTGCGGGTCTTGCCGATCTTGCCGAACGACAGCTTGTCGCCCTCCAGCGTGTACGGCGCGAACCAATGGTTGCAGCCGCCGTTGCCGTAGGCGCGGCCATCGTCGCCGAGGGTCACGGTCAGATGGCTGTAATCCATCAGCGGCCGCTCGCCGATCCATTCCAGAATGTAGCTGCGGTTGTGTTGCAGTTGCACAGGCTCGGCGGCGCAGCCCGCGAGACCGACACCGACCAGAGCGGCCAGGGCAAAGCGTTTCATCACGCGGGCTCCTGGCATTTCGGACACAGGTGCTTGTCGCCCACGGCTTGCCAGCCCAGCTCGGCGATGCGCGCGGTGGCGGCCGGTTTTTCAGCGGTCTTGCCGAGTTTGGCATCGACCGCGAATTCAAAACTCAGCTCTTTGGCGCAGCTGTCGCAGTTGACCTGCCAGGTGTGGATCGCCAGTTCACCGAACAGCGGGCCGGAGGTCATCGCGGTCCATTGGCCCGGCGGGTTGATCAGGTGGCGAACGGTGTCGACGGTCAGGCGCATGGACAAATCCTTGCTGCCTTTGAGGGTCACCAGCAGGACATCACCGATGCGGATCGAGCCACCGTTGCCGGTGACCTGATAGCGGCCCGGTACGAGGGCGCGGCATTCGGTGAGGGTGTGTTGCGGGTTCATCAGGGTGTAGCGGAAATCGTGTTCGACCATGGGTCCTCCAAATATGCGCGACATGCTAGCACGGCCCCGATTGCAGAATGATGCGCGCGTGCGACCTTCGATCCGGTTCAAATCGGCCAGCACTCATGGCAAACTGCCGGCCTCGAATCTGAAGGAACGGAACATGGCGCTGATCGAATGTTATGAATGCAAAAAGAGCATCAGCTCCGAAGCGTCGGCCTGCATTCATTGCGGCGCGCCGATCGATGAATACGCCGCAGTGCAAGCGCAGCCTGTAGCCGCGGCGGCACAGGCGGCGACGATTTCGTTCGGCAGCCTGCCTCGCAACAACGCGGTGCCGGAGGCGGCGATTGCCCCCGCTGTGCAACCACTGCCGAAAGTGATGCCGGCCGCTGCGGGGCGACGCCGTCGCCAGCAGGCCGAGCAAGCGCTTGAGCAGACCGCCAACCCCGACGGCAGCCGCCCGGTGGAAGGCTGGCTGAAGATCATGGTGTTTCTGCTGCCAATGGTCTTCGTCTGGTTTCTGCTGCGCAACGGCCATTCGGCGAAACAGCGGCTGTTCGGTTTCGGCTGGCTGGCCCTGCTGATTCTGGCGTCTTCGCTGTCGCCGAAGTAACCGGCCCGGCTCAACCCTCGACCTGGTTCTGCGGCGTGCCTGCCGCCCAGGTCGCGATGTTGCTCAGGGTTGTCGAGGCGATCGCGCCCAGTGCCTCGCGCGTCAGAAAGGCCTGGTGCGCGGTGACGATCACGTTGGGAAAGGTCAGCAAGCGTGCCAGCACATCGTCCTGCAAGGGCAAGTCCGAGCGGTCCTCGAAAAACAGCTGCGCCTCTTCCTCATACACATCCAGCCCCAGATAACCCAGTTGGCCGTCCTTCAGCGCGTCGATCAGCGCGGGCGTGTCGACCAGACCGCCGCGCCCGGTATTGATCAGCATGGCGCCGGGCTGCATGTGCGCCAGCGAATCACGGTTGATCAGGTGCTTGCTCTGCTCATTGAGCGGGCAATGCAGGCTGATGATCCGCGACTGCGCGAGCAGTTCCGGCAAACTCAGATAGCGCGCGCCCAAAGCGAGCACATCCGGATTCGGATTCGGATACGGGTCGTAGGCGAGCAATTCACAGCCGAAGCCGTGCATGATTTTCGCAAACGTCGCGCCGATCTGCCCGGTGCCGACGATCCCTACGGTTTTGCCAACCAGATCGAAACCGGTCAGGCCATGCAGGCTGAAATCGCCTTCGCGGGTGCGGTTATAGGCGCGGTGCAGGCGTCGATTCAGGGCGAGGATCAGCGCCACCGCATGTTCGGCGACCGCATGTGGCGAGTACGCCGGCACTCGCACCACCGCCAGTCCAAGACGTTTGGCGGCGATCAGGTCGACATGGTTGTAACCTGCCGACCGCAAGGCGATCAGGCGTGTGCCACCGGCGGCCAGACGTTCCAGCACCGCCGCGCTGAGGTCGTCATTGATGAACGCGCAAACCACCTCATGCGCATCGGCCAGCGCCACCGTGTCGAGGCTCAGCCGCGCCGATTGAAAGTGCAGCTCGATGCCTGCCGGGCAGTCGGCGCCGAGGAAACTGTCGCGATCATACGTCTGGCTGCTGAAAACGATGGTGCGCATGCAATCCTCCTTGAACATCGACAGGGTTGAATCATCGTCAGCCACTGTAGCGCTGACAGCGCCGCCCGGTATTGCCGTGGATCAGGCGCTGATCTTCGCCTGCGCCGCCAATCGGTTGATCGCCCGTTCCAGTTCATCCAGCGCCAGAGTGGCTTTCGGGTCGTCTTGCTTGAGCAGGGTTTCGCTGCGCTGGCAGGCCGCGCGCAATTGCGGTACGCCGCAGTAACGCGTGGCGCCGTGCAGGCGATGCACGCGTTCGAGCAGCGCGTTCTGATCGTGGCTGTCGCGAGCGGCGCGGATGGCTTCGCGGTCGGCTTCGAGCGAGGCGAGCAGCATTGCCAGCATGTCCGCAGCCAGGTCGGCCTTGCCGGCGGCCAGACGCAAACCTTCTTCATGATCGAGCACCGGCAATTCATTGCTGTTCGCAGCGCTGTCGCTGCCGCGCTCCGGCGCTTGATTGCGCAGGGCCAGACCGGTCCATTTCAGCACCACCTGCGCCAGTTGCCGTTCGCTGATCGGCTTGGTCAGGTAATCGTCCATGCCGCTTTGCAGCAGCGCGCGTTTTTCGTTGGCCATGGCGTGGGCGGTGAGGGCGACGATGGGTAGCGGGGTGCTGTGTCGCTCGCTTTCCCACTGGCGGATCGCTTCGGTGCTCTGGCGACCGTCCATGCCCGGCATCTGCACGTCCATCAGCACCAGATCGAAGGATTCAGTCTGCACCGCTTTGACCGCGGCATATCCGCTTTCCACCGCAAGGACCTTGGCGCCCATGTCCTCGAGCAGCGTTTGCACCAGCAGCAGGTTGGCCGGGTTGTCGTCGACGCACAGCACTTTTGGCGCCCGGCTCGACAGCGGTTCGCCCGGTTCATGGCGTGGCTGACGCGGGTTGACCAGATCGGACAAGGCCCGACGCAGCTTGCGTGTGCACGCCGGTTTGGCCTGCAACTGGCTGTGCGGGTTGGGCACCGACAGATGAAACAGCGTCTGCTCGGTGGTCGGGCACAGCACCAGCACTTTGCAGCCGAGGTGTTCGAGGTCCCATATGTGCTGATTCAAACGCTCGGGCAGCATGTCGTTGCTGGTGATGCCGATGACCGCCAGATCGATCGCCTGATCAGTCTGGTGCGCGCCGGTGACGCCATTGGTCAGGCTTTCGAGGGTATTGAACGGGGTGACGTCGAGGCCGCAATCTTCCAGTTGATGCTGCAGGGCCTGCCGCGCCAGTTCGTGGTTTTCCAGCACTGCGACGCGGCGCCCGAGCAGTGGCGGGGCGGGCATGTCTTCGGCGTCGTCGCGGGTTTTCGGCAGGCTCAGGCTGATCCAGAATTCCGAGCCTTCGCCGGGCGTGCTGTCGACGCCGATCTCACCGCCCATCTGTTCGATCAGACGTTTGGAAATTACCAGCCCCAAACCCGTGCCGCCGGGCTGGCGCGACAGCGAGTTGTCCGCCTGGCTGAAGGCCTGGAACAACGCGCGCACGTCCTGATTGGACAGGCCGATGCCGGTGTCCTGAATGCTGATGCGCAGTTGCACGCTGTCTTCGTGTTCATCTTCCAGCATGGCCCGAGCGACGATGGTGCCTTCGCGGGTAAACTTGATCGCGTTGCTGACCAGGTTGGTGAGGATCTGCTTGAGCCGCAGCGGATCGCCGACCAGCGACAGTGGCGTGTCGCGGTAGACCAGGCTGACCAGTTCCAGCTGCTTGGCGTGCGCGGCCGGGGCGAGAATGGTCAGGGTGTCCTGGAGCAGATCGCGCAGATTGAACGGGATATGATCCAGCACCAGTTTGCCGGCCTCGATTTTCGAGAAATCGAGAATCTCGTTGATGATCCCCAGCAGGCTGTCGGCAGATTTTTCGATGGTGCCCAGATAGTCGAGCTGGCGCGGGGTCAGTTCACTTTTCTGCAATAAATGAGTGAAGCCGAGAATACCGTTCAGCGGCGTGCGGATCTCGTGGCTCATGTTGGCGAGAAATTCCGATTTGATCCGGCTCGCCTCCAGTGCCTCTTTGCGCGCCAGATCCAGCTCGATGTTCTGGATCTCGATGGTTTCGAGATTCTGACGTACGTCTTCGGTGGCCTGATCGACACTGTGCTGCAATTCTTCGCGGGCGTTCTGCAGGGTGCCGGCCATGCGGTTGATGCCCGAGGCCAGTTCATCCAGTTCCTGACTGCCGAGCGGCGGCAAACGGGTTTCCAGGTGGCCGTCCTTCAATTGAGCGACGGCTTGCTTGATCTGCCCGAGCGGGCGGTTGATCGTGCGGCCCATGCGCAATGCCAGCAGCGCCGCGCCGGCCAGCCCGGCGGCGATCAGCAGCAGGCTGGCGAACAGACTGCGATAGCCGCGCAGCAACATGCCGTTGTGCGACAGCTCCAGCTCGACCCAGCCGAGCAGGCGGTCGGACTCTTCCGGGATCAGCTCGCCAGCAAGGTTGCGGTGCTTGCCGAACACCGGCATCAGATAGCGTGTGGCGTCATTGCCGCTGCGTCGTTGCAATTGCGCGCTGTCGCCGCTTGGCGCCTGATTGAGCATGGTCGGGCCGGCGTGGGCCAGTGGCGAGCGATCCGCGGCGAGGAATGTCACCGCGCGCACGTCCGGTTGTTCCAGCGACTGCGTGGCGATGCGCTCGAGCAGTTCGGTGTTGCCGTGGCCCATGGCCGGCGCGACCAGCGGCGCCAGTTGCTCGGCGATCATTTCGCCGCGCTGCATCAATTGGGTCTGCAAGTCGGACTGCTGCGTCCAGGTGAAATACCCGCCCAGCACCAGCGCCATCAGGCTGGTCGGCAACAAGGTCAGCAACAATACCCGACCTTTGATTCCCAGTTTCTTGAGCACGCCCGTCTCCTGCATCCCGCTGATCTGTTGACTCATGCGTGCATCCGGCACGCGACATGGGCGCAGTGTAGCGATTTGCTCGCAGGCAATCTCCGGAAAAATGTGCCAGCGATGGCGAGGCCCGCACAAGCGCGTTGGTCTGATGACCGAACCTAGAGTTGCCGCAAGCCCGGCAATCTTGAATAATCGCGCTCAACTGAGAATTACTTGCAGATACTCATGACTCCTGTTTCCGTTGGCCAGCCACGCATTCTTTCCATCGAAGACGATCCGGTGCTCGGCGCCTACGTGCATGAGCATCTGGGCCGCAGCGGCTTTCAGGTGACCTGGTGCCAGAATGGTGAGGAAGGCCTGAACATTGCCAGGCACCAGCCGTTCGACGTGGTTTTAATGGACATTCTCCTGCCGGGGCTCGACGGCTTGAAGCTGCTGACGCAATTGCGCCAGAGCCATTCGACCCCGGTGCTGTTGATGTCGGCCCTCGGCGCCGAGGCTGATCGCATCAGCGGCTTTCGGCTCGGCGCCGATGATTATTTGCCCAAGCCGTTCAGCATGGCCGAGTTGCATGTGCGCATCGAAGCGATCCTGCGCCGCGTCGCCCTCGATCGCCGTCCGGCGGCGGCTGCGCTGCCGGCGGCAAGCGGTACGCTGCGTTTCGACGATGAGCAATGCGAGGTGTTTTTCCGCGAGCAGGCCGCCGGGCTGACCCGCAGCGAATTCCGCTTGCTCGACACCCTCAACCGCAACGACGAGGAAGTGCTGAGCAAAGCCTTCCTTTATCAGCATGTCCTGCAACGCGGCTATGCCGCCCACGACCGCAGCCTCGACATGCACATCAGCCAGATCCGCCGCAAACTCAAGGCCATCGGTTACACCGAGCGCGAAGTGCGCACGGTTTGGGGCAAGGGCTACGTATTGAGTGGCGCTGATGAAACGCTCTGAACTGCCGGGGCGGCATTCGCTGTTCTGGAAACTGGCTCTGCTGCTGATGGCGTTCTGTTTGCTGATGATCTGGCTGAGTTGGTCGTGGGGGCGCTACATGGAGGAGCGCAATCAGTTTCTCTCCGACGAAGCGCGCGGCACGCTCAGTCGCTATGCCGCCCAAGCGGAGCAGGCCTGGCAGCACGGCGGCCGCCACGGCGTGGATGACTGGCTGCAAAGCATGGAATTGCGCGAGGCCAGTTGGGTCGGGGTGATTGGCGGCAATTTGCAGTCGCTGAGCAGCGAGCCGTTGAACGAGGCAGAAGTGCAGCACCTGACCTTTCTACGCGGCCTCGACTGGCCTATCCACAAAAAGGGCCGACCGTGGCTGCGCGTGCCGTTTCCCAAAGAACCGTCCGCCGGCATCCTCGTCATCGAGTTGCCGGAACGCTTTGTGCCGGGCAAATACCGGGTGTTCTGGCGCGTCATTACCAATGGCGTGATTCCCGGGCTGTTCACGCTGTTGTTGTGTGTCGGCCTGTACCGTTTGCTGGTGGTACCTCTGAACAACCTGCGTGAACAGGCCAACGCCTGGCGCGCCGACCAATTGAATGTGCGCCTGTCGAGCGGCATGACCCAGCGCCCCGACGAACTCGGTGAGCTGGCCCGCGCATTCGATTCGATGTCCGAACGCCTGCAAACCACCGTCGCCGTGCAACAGCAGCTGTTGCGCGATTTATCCCATGAACTGCGCACGCCGCTGAGCCGCCTGCGCGTCGCCAGTGAAGGCGAGCAAGGGCTGCCACAGTTGCGCGAACGCATCGGCCGCGAGGTCGACGGCATGCAGCGGCTGGTCGAAGACACCTTGCAACTGGCCTGGCTCGACACTGACCGCACGCCACTGCCCGACGAAGCGATCCAGATTCAGGCCCTCTGGGAAATGCTTACCGACAATGCCTGTTACGAAAGCGGCTGGCCGAGCTTGCAGTTGCAATGTTCGGTCGATGCGTCGTGCTGGGTACGCGGCCATCTGAATACCCTGGCGCAGGCGCTGGAGAATATTTTGCGCAATGCGATTCGGCATTCGCCCGAGGGCGCAATTGTCCGGCTCGATGGACAGCGCGATGGCGATTATTGGCATTTGTGGCTGGAGGATCAGGGCGGCGGTGTGGCTGAAGCAGATCTGGAGCGGATTTTTTCACCGTTCATCCGACTCGACGGCTCGAGGCCAGGGGATGGCGGGTTTGGTTTGGGCTTGAGCATTGCGCGCAATGCGGTGCAGCGCCAGGGCGGGTTGCTCTGGGCGGAAAATACCGGGGCGGGGCTGCGGTTGAATTTGCGCTTGCTGGCGGATGATGGTGTCGCCAGGTCTGACGCCTTCGCGAGCAGGCCCGCTCCCACAGTGGAACTCGGTTCGCCTCAGGTTGTGTGAACAACATAACTCCTTTGTAGGAGTGAGCCTGCTCGCGATGTAGTCCATCCATGGCTTCAATACCGCTGGGTTGACGGAGCGCTCGCCTTTTTCTGTGTGACATTTCCCAAGCTGCATCGGCGGTCATTTCAAGCTTCCTGAAGGGGTTAGGCTCGTGCTTCCCACTGATCTTCAAGGAATTGCGCATGACTGTATCCAGCCTTACTGGCAGCCCGGATGGCGAACGTTTCAACGAAGTGCTCGCGCTGATTCACAGTTCCAGACATAAGGCCATGCAAGCGGTCAATACACAACTGATTGAGCTTTATTGGCAGGTGGGGGCGCATATCAGTCTCAAGATCGCGCGGGCGGAGTGGGGGGATTCGGTGGTGGGTCAATTGGCCGATCATTTGGCCATGACACAACCAGGGTTGCGCGGTTTTACTCGTTCGAACCTGTTTCGAATGCGCCAGTTTTATGAGACTTATCACGCCGAAGAGAAAGTCGCACCACTGGTGCGACAATTATCCTGGTCGCACAATCTGGTCATCTTCAGCCAGTGCAAACGACCCGAGGAACGCGCGTTTTACGTAAGAATGGCCGTTCAAGAGCGATGGTCCAGACGTGAGCTGGAGCGGCAGCTGAAAACAGCGCTGTTTGAGCGAAGCGTCACCGATCCGGCAAAAGCCTCCGCCGCACTTAAACAAGCCCACCCGGCAGTACTCGAGATCTTCCGCGATTCCTACATGGTCGAATTTCTAGATCTGCCCTCTGCTCATTCCGAAACCGATCTGCACCAGGGTCTGCTATCCCGCCTCAAGGAATTCCTGATCGAACTTGGTCGCGACTTCTGCTTTGTCGGTTCCGAATATCCGCTGCAAGTCGGCGGCCGGGATTTCTCACTCGATCTTTTGTTCTTCCACCGAGGGCTCAACTGCCTTGTAGCCATTGAACTCAAGGTCGGCCGTTTTGAGCCGGAATACCTCGGCAAGCTGGATTTCTATCTGGAGGCGCTCGATCGCAACGTGCGCAAGCCTCACGAAAACCCGGCGATCGGAGTTCTGCTTTGTGCGAGCAAGGAAGACGAGGTGGTCGAGTACGCTCTCAATCGTAGCCTCTCGCCTGCGCTGATTGCGCAATATCAAACCTGTTTGCCGGATAAGCAGTTGCTGCAAGCCAAGTTGCATGAGTTCTACGCACTGGATACCGCCCACATAGAAAACACTGACTAGCGTGCGCTTATTCCCATAAACCATAAGCACCGCACTTTGCGTGATATGGCCTGCGCGGGTTTGCCGGTATGATAGGCGCCCCCGCACGTCTGGATTGCGAATACGCCATGACCCTGCAGTACCCAACCATCGCCGATTGCGTCGGCAACACGCCGCTGGTGCGTTTGCAGCGCCTGCCCGGCGCTACCAGCAACACCCTTTTGCTCAAGCTCGAAGGGAACAACCCGGCGGGTTCGGTCAAGGACCGTCCGGCGCTGTCGATGATTACCCGTGCCGAGTTGCGCGGGCAGATCCACGCCGGCGATACGCTGATCGAGGCGACTTCCGGTAACACCGGGATCGCCTTGGCCATGGCGGCCGCGATCAAGGGTTACAAGATGATCCTGATCATGCCGGACAATTCCAGCGCCGAGCGTAAAGCGGCGATGACCGCGTATGGCGCCGAGTTGATTCTGGTCAGTCAGGAAGAAGGCATGGAAGGCGCGCGCGATCTGGCGCAGCGCATGGAAGCCGAAGGCCGTGGCAAGGTGCTCGATCAGTTCGCCAATGGCGACAACCCCGAAGCGCACTACACCACCACCGGTCCCGAAATCTGGCGCCAGACCCAGGGCAGCATTACCCATTTCGTTAGCTCCATGGGCACCACCGGCACCATCATGGGCGTTTCGCGCTACTTGAAAGAGCAGAGCGACAGCGTGCAGATCGTCGGCCTGCAACCGATGGAAGGCTCGGCCATTCCCGGCATCCGCCGCTGGCCGCAGGAATACCTGCCGAAGATCTATCAGGCCGACCGCGTCGACCGCATCGTCGACATGGCGCAAAGCGAAGCCGAGGACGTCACCCGTCGCCTGGCCCGCGAAGAAGGCATCTTCTGCGGCGTGTCTTCGGGCGGTGCGGTGGCAGCGATGCTGCGCTTGTCCAAAGAAGTTGAAAACGCGGTGATCGTCGCGATCATCTGCGACCGTGGCGACCGTTACCTGTCGACCGGCATTTTCGACGCGCCCAACTGATGGCCAAACACGAGAGAGGCCTGCGCTTCCAGCCCACCGGCGGTAGCAAGGCCGCACAAATCCCGACCGGCAAAAAGCAGCGTTTGAACATCGAGCGCCTGGCCAATGACGGTCGCGGTATCGCATTTTTCGAAGGCAAAACCTGGTTCGTTCTCGGCGCGCTCGCCGGCGAAGAAGTCGAGGCGCGAGTGCTTGGCGCCCACGGCAAAGTCGTCGAGGCGCGCACCGAGCGTGTGTTCAAGCCCAGCGACTTGCGCCGCCCGGCACCGTGCCCGCATGCCGGTCGCTGCGGCGGTTGCAGCGTGCAGCACCTGCCCCACGACGAACAGCTCGCCCTGAAACAGCGCATGCTCGCCGAGCAATTGTCGCGCGTTGCCGGCGTTGAGCCCCAAGAATGGGCCGCGCCGTTGACCGGTCCGGAATTCGGCTATCGCCGTCGCGCGCGAATTGCGGTGCGCTGGGACATGAAGGCAAAGCAACTTGAAGTGGGTTTCCGCGCCGCCGGCAGTCAGGACATCGTGGCGATCAGCGAATGCCCGGTGCTGGTACAGCCCTTGCAACCGATCATGACCCGATTGCCGGAGATGCTGCGTCGCTTGAGCAAGCCGCAAGCGCTGGGGCATGTCGAATTGTTCTGCGGCTCGTCACTGGCCGTGTTGCTGCGGCACATGGCGCCGCTCTCCGAAGCAGACCTGACGATCCTCAAGGATTTCTGCCAGTTCCATGAGGCGCAATTGTGGCTGCATGGCGACGGCGAACCGCAACCGGTCGACGCCAGCCAGGCGCTGGGCTATCGCCTGGAACAATGGGACCTTGATCTGGCCTACCGCCCCGGCGACTTCGTTCAGGTCAATGCCGGCGTCAACGAGGCGATGGTCGCTCAGGCGCTGGACTGGCTGCAGCCGAGGGCCGAGGAACGCGTGCTGGACCTGTTTTGCGGTCTCGGCAACTTTGCGTTGCCCTTGGCCCAAAGCGTGCGTGAAGTGGTGGCAGTCGAGGGCGTGCAGACCATGGTCGAGCGTGCCGAAGCCAACGCCGCCAGTAACAATTTGCATAACACAAAATTTTTTCAAGCCGATTTATCCCAGCCTTTGAGCGATGCCCAGTGGATCGGAAACGGCTTTTCTGCGGTACTCTTGGACCCACCCCGTGACGGTGCTTTCGAGGTGGTGCGCAAGCTGGCGAGCCTGGGTGCCAAACGGCTGGTGTATGTGTCGTGCAACCCTGCAACTCTGGCACGCGACACGGTCGAATTGATCAAGCAGGGCTACCGGTTAAAACGTGCCGGGATTCTCGATATGTTTCCTCAGACGGCACATGTCGAGGCCATGGCGTTATTTGAAGCGAGCCAGGATGGCTCGTCTGAATCCGTCTGATCTGTCCGTGCCGCGCTCGCCTGAGCCCCGCGAGCGCAACCGGGCGATGAGGATCAGCGATTTGACGCATTGAATCTGCGTCGTAGGGAAGGTAAAGCGACATGGTACAGGTGAGAGCACACCAGCCGATCAACACCGACGGCAGTATCAATCTCGAGGCTTGGCTCGATCATGCGGTCAGTGTCGATCTGGCACTGGATCGCGAAGCCTTGAAAGAAGCCTGCGAGTTCGCTCGCGAGGCGGAGCAGCAATCCAACGCGAAAAAGAATCTGTGGGCCGAGGGCTCCGGCAGTTTCAGCACCGGGCTTGAAATCGCCGAGATCCTCGCCGACCTCAAGCTCGATCAGGATTCGCTGGTTGCAGCGGTGCTGTATCGCGGCGTGCGCGAGGGCCAGATCGAACTCGCCGCCGTCGGCCAGCGTTTCGGCCCGGTGGTGGCCAAGCTGATCGACGGCGTGCAGCGCATGGCCGCCATCAGCGCCAGCCTCAGCCCGCGCCAGTCGATGGTCATGGGCACGCAGGGGCAGGTAGAGAACCTGCGCAAAATGCTCGTGGCCATGGTCGATGACGTGCGCGTCGCGCTGATCAAACTGGCCGAACGCACCTGCGCGATCCGTGCGGTGAAAACCGCCGACGACGAAAAACGTAACCGCGTCGCCCGGGAAGTCTTCGACATCTATGCGCCGCTCGCGCACCGCCTCGGCATCGGTCATATCAAGTGGGAACTGGAGGATTTGTCCTTCCGTTACCTGGAGCCCGATCAATACAAACAGATCGCCAAGTTGCTCCACGAGCGGCGGCTGGACCGCGAGCGTTTCATCGCTGACGTGATGACCCAGCTCAAGGACGAATTGCAGGCCACCGGTGTCGAGGCCGACATCAGCGGGCGGGCCAAACACATCTATTCGATCTGGCGCAAAATGCAGCGCAAGGGGCTGGAGTTCAGCCAGATCTACGACGTGCGTGCGGTGCGCGTGCTGGTTCCGGAAATGCGCGACTGCTACACCGCGCTGGGCATCGTCCACACCTTGTGGCGCCACATTCCGAAAGAATTCGACGACTATATCGCCAACCCGAAAGAGAACGGCTACCGCTCGCTGCACACTGCGGTGATCGGCCCGGAAGGCAAGGTTCTCGAAGTACAGATCCGTACGCACTCGATGCACGAAGAGGCCGAGCTCGGCGTTTGTGCGCACTGGCGCTACAAGGGCACCGACGTCAAATCCGGCTCCAACCACTACGAAGAGAAAATCTCCTGGCTGCGTCAGGTCCTCGAGTGGCATGAAGAGCTGGGCGACATCGGCGGGCTGGCCGAACAGCTGCGTGTCGATATCGAGCCGGACCGGGTCTACATCTTTACCCCCGACGGTCACGCCATCGACCTGCCCAAAGGCGCGACGCCGCTGGACTTCGCCTACCGCGTACACACCGAGATCGGCCACAACTGCCGTGGCGCGAAGATCAACGGGCGCATCGTCCCGCTCAACTACAGCCTGCAGACCGGTGAGCAGGTCGAGATCATCACCAGCAAGCACGGCACGCCGAGCCGCGACTGGCTGAACTCGAACCTCGGTTACGTCACCACGTCGCGGGCACGGGCGAAGATCGTGCACTGGTTCAAATTGCAGGCGCGCGACCAGAACGTCGCGGCCGGCAAGACCCTGATCGAGCGCGAACTGACCCGTCTCGGCCTGCCGGCGGTGGACTTCGACAAGCTGGCCGACAAGGCCAACATGAAAACCGCCGAAGACATGTTCGCCGCCCTCGGTGCCGGCGACCTGCGCCTGGCGCAACTGGTCAACCTCGCGCAGCAACTGGTCGAGCCGGAGCGCGGCAACGAACAGCTGGAACTGATTCCGCGCAAGGCCACCGGCTACAAACCGGGCAAGCGTGGCGACATTCAGATCCAGGGCGTCGGCAACCTGATGACGCAGATGGCCGGCTGCTGCCAGCCACTGCCGGGCGATGCGATCGTCGGCTACATCACTCAGGGCCGCGGCGTGAGCATTCACCGTCAGGACTGCGCCTCGGTGCTGCAACTGGGCGGGCGCGAGCCCGAGCGGATCATCCAGGTCAGCTGGGGACCGGTGCCGGTGCTCACCTATCCGGTGGACATCGTCATCCGCGCCTACGACCGTTCCGGTCTGCTGCGTGACGTCTCGCAGGTGCTGCTCAACGAGCGCATCAACGTGCTGGCGGTCAACACCCGCTCGAACAAGGAAGACAACACCGCGCTGATGTCGCTGACCATCGAGATTCCGGGCCTGGACGCGCTGGGGCGCTTGCTGGGGCGGATTTCGCAATTGCCGAACATCATCGAAACGCGGCGTAACCGCACCCCGTGAAGATGACTCTGATCCCATGTGGGAGCTGGCTTGCCAGCGATGCAGACAACTCGGTCTCTCAGGAGAATCGAGGTGATGCAATCGCTGGCAAGCCAGCTCCCACAGGGTTTTGTGGTGAGACTGAGAAATGATGTACAGCCTTGAAGACCTGCTCCACCTGATGTCCCGCCTGCGCGATCCGCAGTTCGGTTGCCCGTGGGACATCAAGCAAACTTACGCCACCATCGTTCCGCACACCCTTGAAGAAGCCTACGAAGTGGCCGACGCCATTGAGCGTGGCGATTTCGATCACTTGCAGGGCGAGCTCGGCGATCTGCTGTTTCAGGTGGTGTATTACAGCCAGTTGGCCAAGGAAGAAGGTCGCTTCGAATTCGCCGGGGTGATCGACAGCATCACCCGCAAGCTGATCCGCCGGCATCCGCACGTATTCCCCACCGGCGATCTGTACGCGCCGCTCGACGTGCCGCGTCTGAGCGAAGAGCAGGTCAAGCAGCGCTGGGAGGAAATCAAGGCTGAGGAGCGCGCCGAGAAATCCGCAGCGCCCGAGCAACTGTCACTGCTCGACGATGTGCCGTCCGCGCTGCCGGCATTGTCGCGTTCGGCGAAATTGCAGAAGCGCGCCGCGCAGGTCGGTTTCGACTGGCCGGACGCCTTGCCGGTGCTCGACAAGGTGCGTGAAGAGCTCGACGAAGTGCTCGAAGCCATGTCCGAAAACGACCCCGTCGCGGTGGCTGACGAGATCGGCGACCTGCTGTTTTCCGTGGTCAATCTGGCCCGCCATTTGAAAGTCGATCCGGAAACCGCATTGCGTGGCGCCAACGGCAAGTTTGAAAGACGTTTCCGTTTTATCGAACAGGCATTGCGCGACACCCACCGTCCCATGGAAGATTGCACCCTCGAAGAGTTGGACGCCCTCTGGGGCGAAGCCAAACGTCAGGAAAAGAATGTGCCCGGCTGCGGCTGAGCCACTGCCCAAGTGAGTAAGCACCATGAGTATTTCCCTTCGCGACCAGTTGCTCAAAGCAGGCCTGGTCAACCAAAAGCAGGCCAAGCAGGTCAGCAAGGACAAGCAGAAGCAGCAGCGCCTGGCTCACAAGGGTCAGATCGAACTGGATGACTCGCAGCAGCGCGCCGCCCAGGAAGCCATGGCCGAGAAGGTCAAGCGCGACCAGGAGCTGAACCGTCAGGCGAAAGAGAAGGCCGAAGCCAAGGCGCGTGCCGCGCAGGTCAAGCAATTGATCGAAGTCTCGCGTCTGCCGAAGCTGACCACCGAGGACTACTACAACTTCGTCGACGACAAGAAGGTCAAGCGCATCTCGGTCAACACGCTGATGCGCAACAAGCTCAGCAATGGTTCGCTGGCAATCGTCCATCATAACGGCGGTTACGAAGTGATCCCGCGTGAAGCGGCGCTGAAGATTCAGGAGCGCGACCCACAGCGCATCGTCCAGCTCAACGTGAAGACCGAAGAGGTCAGCACCGAGGACGATCCGTACGCGGCGTACCAGATCCCGGATGACCTGATGTGGTAATCCGCTGAAAGCTACAACGACAAACCCCGCTCATGGCGGGGTTTGTCGTTTTCAATGCTGTGGTGGCTTCAGGAGGAGCGGGCGTCGCGTTGCTGCTCTTGGACTTCGAGTTCGGCCTTGTAGTTGTGGGCATCGACTTCGCTGTGGAACATGCCGACCAGCAAGTCTTGTTGATGCACATCCCAGATGCGGATACCGGCGGCTACGCCTTCGTGGGACATGTGTGAATCGTCGCGTTCAGTTACTTTTACAGTCATCTGCTAGCTCCAAATCTCAGGTTGTCTGCAGCAAGGCCTGTGCAGGACTCTGTTATAGAATTTGTTAGTCAGCTAAGTAAACGGCCGATTCGCGCAAGGTGTTGTTGCGTATTTTGCAAGAGTGCTGCAGCCCGCGTAATCCGCGGCATTCGGTCGCAGGGCGTTTGGTTTCATGACAAACGTTTCATCTCCAGCGCACCGCAGAACCCCTGTGGGAGCTGGCTTGCCAGCGATGACGTCGGCACAACAAACATCTTCGTTACCTGACACTCCGCTATCGCTGGCAAGCCAGCTCCCACAGGGATCAGAGGTGTGCTGGGTTTTCTGCAGGTTAAAAAAAACGCCCCGAACCAGTCGGGGCGTTTTCATGTGCGGCTCAGCTGCGGGGAATTACTTGCCTTCCCAGCGCTTCAGCACCAGCGTGGCGTTGGTGCCGCCGAAGCCGAAGCTGTTGCTCATCACGGTGTTGATGGTGGCGTTTTCGCGGGTCTTGGTCAGCACCGGCAGATCGGCCACTTCAGGGTCCAGCTCGTCGATGTTGGCGGAGCCGGCAATGAAGTTGCCTTCCATCATCAGCATGCAGTAGATCGCTTCGTGAACGCCGGCGGCGCCCAGGGAGTGACCGGACAGGCTCTTGGTCGAACTGATCGCCGGAGCCTTGTCGCCGAACACTTCACGCACACCTTTCATTTCCGCAACGTCACCGACCGGAGTCGAGGTGCCGTGGGTGTTCAGGTAGTCGATCGGGGTGTCGACGGTGGACAGCGCCTGCTGCATGCAACGGATCGCGCCTTCGCCACTTGGGGCAACCATGTCGTAGCCGTCGGAAGTCGCACCGTAGCCAACGATTTCCGCGTAGATTTTTGCGCCGCGGGCCAGAGCGTGTTCCAGCTCTTCGACCACGACCATGCCGCCACCGCCCGCGATGACGAAACCGTCACGGTCGGCGTCGTAGGCACGGGAAGCCTGTTCAGGCGTTTCGTTACGCTTGCTGGACAGCGCGCCCATGGCGTCGAACAGGAACGACTGGCTCCAGTGTTCTTCTTCACCGCCGCCGGCGAAGACGATGTCCTGCTTGCCCATCTGGATCTGTTCCATGGCGGTACCGATGCAGTGAGCACTGGTGGCGCAGGCAGAAGCGATGGAGTAGTTCAGGCCCTTGATCTTGAACGGGGTGGCCAGGCAAGCGGAAACGGTGCTGCTCATGGTCCGCGTCACGCGGTACGGGCCAACGCGCTTCACGCCTTTCTCGCGCAGGATGTCCAGTGCTTCCATCTGGTTCAGCGTGGAGGCGCCACCGGAACCGGCGATCAGGCCAGTGCGCGGGTTGGACACTTGCTCTTCGGTCAGGCCGGAGTCAGCAATGGCGTCTTTCATGGCCAGGTAGGCGTAAGCCGCTGCGTGACCGACGAAGCGATAGATCTTGCGATCGATCAGTTCTTCAAGGTTGAGGTCGATGGAGCCGGAAACCTGGCTACGCAGACCCATTTCGGCGTATTCCGGGTTGAACCGGATGCCAGGGCGGCTTGCACGCAGGTTAGCGGAGACGGTCTCTTTGTCATTGCCCAGGCACGAAACGATGCCCAGACCAGTGATAACGACGCGGCGCATGCGAATAACCCTTAGAAGTTGTCAGTGGAGGTGAACACGCCGACGCGAAGGCCTTCGGCGGTGTAGATTTCGCGACCGTCGACAGTCACCGAACCATCGGCGATGGCCAGGTTCAGCTTGCCCTTGAGGACGCGTTTGATATGAATGTTGTAGGTGACTTTCTTGGCGGTCGGCAGGACCTGGCCGAAGAATTTCACTTCGCCCGAACCCAGCGCACGGCCGCGGCCCGGCAGGCCTTGCCAGCCGAGGAAGAAGCCGACCAGTTGCCACATGGCGTCCAGACCCAGGCAGCCCGGCATCACCGGATCGCCTTCGAAGTGGCACGCGAAGAACCACAGGTCAGGGTTGATATCCAGCTCGGCGACCAATTCACCTTTGCCGTACTTGCCGCCTTCTTCGCTGATCAGGGTGATGCGATCCACCATCAGCATGTTCGGGGCGGGCAGTTGCGCGTTACCTGGGCCGAACAGCTCACCGCGACTGCAGCGCAGCAGATCTTCCCGAGTAAAGGCGTTTTGTTTGGTCATGCGAGCTCCTCAATAATCCCATGCGGCAGGTGGGGCAAATCTTCCCGACCGTTCGAAGCGTTCATGCCTCGAACCGGCAGCCTACTCATAGACTATTGCGTTGTGGTGAAAGTCACAGCACCAAGGACATGAATGTACACTTGTGCACTGAAATTTTTATTCAAGCCCCTTTTGGGGCTCGTTCGGGTGCCTAAGACTGCCGCACTTTCGCTTTTCACGCCAGTCGCAGATGGTCGAAAGGCCCACGTTACGACACCCAGCGCTGCAGAATCTGCTGCAGATCATTACGTTTGAACGGCTTCGCCAGATAATCGTTCATCCCCGCCGAGAGGCAGGTTTCGCGGTCGCCCTGCAAGGCGTTGGCGGTCAGGGCGATGATCGGCACCTCGCTGCGTCCGGGCAGGCGGCGGATCTGCCGCGTAGCCTCGTAGCCATCAATGATCGGCAAGCGGCAATCCATCAGAATCGCTTCGAAGTCGGCGCTCTCGGCACTGCGCACCGCTTGCGCGCCATCGGTGGCGACGCTGACCGCAAAACCCAGGCTGCGCAGCATCGCTTCGATCACCGTCTGGTTCACCGGGTTGTCTTCGACCAGCAGCACATGGCGGCCTTCGCCGTGTTCCCTGGCGTTGAGTGCACGCGGCGCGGCCAGCGGCGGCAAGGCCTGCTTGTACAGCGCCAGGGGGATTTCCAGAGTGAATACCGAGCCGCGACCTTCCTCGCTTTGCGCGCGCAACGTGCCGCCCATGCGCTCGGCCAGCGTACGGGCGATCGGCAAGCCGAGACCGGTGCCACCGTAACGCCGCGAAATCGAGCTGTCGGCCTGCTGAAAAGCGTTGAACATCAACTCCAGACTTTCCGAAGAGATACCGATGCCACTGTCGCGCACCGAGCAGGTGAACCACAGCAGTTCGTGATCCAGCGATTGCCACTGCGCCTCGATGCTGACACGGCCCTGTTCGGTGAACTTCAGCGCGTTGCCGACCAGATTGACCAGAACCTGTCGGATCCGCGTCGGATCACCCTGCACCTGAAGGCCGCGCAGGTCATCGGGGATGCGCAGGTTCAAGGCCAGGCCACGTTGCGCCGCGCTGTGCTGGAACGACTGGGCGCAGGCGCCGATCAGTTCGGCAAGGTTGAACGGAATGTGCTCAAGCTCCAGTTCCGAACGCTCGATGCGCGAGAAGTCGAGAATGTCGTTGATCACCTTCAGCAGGTGTTCGGTGGACTCCGAGGCGAGGGCGGCGTATTCGACCTGCTCCTCGGTCATCTCGGTGGTTTCAAGTAATTGCAGCATGCCCAGCACACCGTTCATGGGCGTGCGCAGTTCATGGCTCATCATCGCCAGAAAGTCGGATTTGGCGTTGTTGGCCTTTTCTGCCTCTTCACGGGTCTGGATCAGCTGCGCCATCGCCTGATGCTGCTCACGGCTGGCCTGTTCCAGAGCCTGGGCGAGGTTGTTGATGTGTTGCGACAGGGCGCCGAGTTCGGTGTCATCGACAATCGGCAGCGGGGCTTTGTAGTCACCGTCCTGGATCGCCTTGACCGCATCGCCGATTTCACGGATCGGCTGCGACAGACTGCCGGCCAGGCGCCGCGCCAGCACAAACGTGAAGAGCAGGGCGAACAACGCGAGAATGGCGGCCTTGAGGAGGATTTCCTGTTGGCGCTGACTGAACGCATCGTTGGACAGACCGACGATCACCCGCCCCAGATAATCCTCGCCGGTCCCGCCATTGCTGACTTTGCCATCCTGGAAAAAATCATTGTGCAGAGCGATGCGTTGCAGGCGCACCGGTGCCTGGAACACTTCGACCTGATGCGGTCGGCGGTGCGCATCGGCGGGTTGCTCGACGTAGACCAGAATCCGGTTGGCGCTGTCCTGGACCTCAAGAAAACGCACGTTGGGCGTAGCGAGTGTGGCTTTGAGCAGGCTTTCCAGCACCTCGTTATTGCCGGAAATCACTCCGTATTCCGTGGCGGGCGCCAGTTGATTGGCAATCAACTGGCCGGTGTGAGTCAGTTCCTGACGCAGATCCTGAATCCGCACAAAGGTAAAGAAGCTGATCAACAGCAAGGTCAGCAACAGCGCCGGGCCCAGACTGATCAACTGGGTACGGGTGTTGATGTCCCAACGGCGACGGAAATTCATGGGCGGCGCTCTCCTTCGGCCAGCAGGCTGGCGACAGACACATCATCGGGCGGTTCGATACCCAGAGAACGAGCCACCTGCGCATTACTTGAGACTTTGAAGCGTGCGGGATAGAGCGCTCGCGGCCAACTGGCCGGTGGCTGGTCGAGCAATTGGTCGAGCAGGCTCAGCCAGTCGTGCTGATCGCTGTAGGTGCTGGCGAGGCTGCCGGCCCGGACGAAGGCGATGTTGGGGCCGACCAGTGCCGTCTGCCGCGAGTAGCTGCTGAGCAACAGGTTTTTCGCAGTTTTCGGGCTGTACAGGTCGGGATCGTCGAGGCCGAGCAGCACATCGCTGTTTTTCAGCACGGCTTGCAACGGGCGGCTGTCGTGGATGTTGTCCCAGCGTTGACTGAACACGTGCAGGCCCAACGGTTCGGCGGCGAGGTTGAGTTCCTTGAGGAGAAATTCGCTGTGCTCGCCGAACAGCACACCCACGCGTCGCGCCTGCGGCAGAATTTGCCGGATCAATTGCAATTGCCGGCTCAACGGCGGATCACTCCAGAGCAGGCTCAAGCGCGCCGGCTGGCTGCTGCCCAAGCGTTGCCGCGCCTGCAAGCGGCTGATGCGCAACACCAGCGTCGCCGGGCCCTGGGGTTCTTGCAGGCGCCAGTCCAGACTCGGCAGATCCAGCAGAACCAAGCGCAGGCTGGCCGGTAATTTGCCCGGCGCCGGCAGACTGGCCAATGGCTGGAAACGCACGCTGTCGGTCGGGCGCAACTCGCTCAGCGCCTGGACGAAGGCTTGCACGCCGGGGCTGTCTTCGGCGCCGGTCAACAGAATGTCGGCGGCCTGCACCGCGACCCCGTGCAGCCACGCACTGACGAACAGAAACACCCCGGCCAGCCAGTGACTCAGGGTCGGCGTCTTCCGTGACCGGCCGTAGCGCATCCTAGAACTCCAGCTCGGCGCTGAAATACATGACCCGGCGCTCGTCGTAGTTATTGTCGACGAAGGTGTTCGGTTCATGGTCCAGGCGCTGCTGCAACACGCCGGCCAGTTGCAGTTGCGCCTTGCCCAGTGGGATGCGTTTGGCGATACGCGTGTCGACCCGCTCGAAGCGGTAGCCATTGAGCGCGTTGTCGCCGTAATAGAAGAGGGCGCTGTTCCAGCCGTGGCCCCAATCGCGCAGCCAGCCGGCCGAGCCGCTGTTGCGCGAGGTGAATTGCTGATCCAGCGGATTGCTCGCCTCGGCTTCGACAAAGGCGTAGGTGAAGCGCAAACGATCGGCGCGGCTCACGCGCCAGTCGAGCTGGGTCTCGGTGCCGCGAAACCGTGAATTATTGGCATTGCTGGCGATGTATTGGTTGTTGCGCAGCGGCTCGCTGATCATTCCGGTGATCTCGTCGTAAAACAGCTTTACGTCGAGCGCCAGACCGATTTCGGCGAAATAACCGTTATAGCCCAGCTCTCGCGAGCGCATGTGCTCCTGATCGAGATCACCCGGGCCACGGGTTTTGACAAAGTAGCGTGCCGAGGATTGGCCATAGGCCGAGGGCCGCAGGTTGCTGACCTGATAGCTCCAGTTGACATTGTTCTCGAACATGTCCGGCGAGCGGATCGCCTCCGAGTACACCGCGCGCAGACTGTGGCGCGGGTTGATCAGGTAATTAACGGCGAAGCGCGGGGTCAGCGAATTGCCGACCAGTCGGGTGTCTTCGAACATTGCGCCGCCCTGCAACAGCCAGTGTTCGGTCGCGCGCCATTCCAGTTGGCCGAACGCGCGCCAGGTGGTGTCGTCGAGCGTGCCGTTGAAATAGGTTTCGGAGTCGGCGCGGTCGTAACGGTAGTTCAGGCCGCTGACCAGGCGCAGGCTGTCGGACAGGCTGAGGGTGTCCTGCAGTTCGAGGTCATAGCGCGATTCACGTGCGCTCTGGTCGATGTCACCGCACAGGGTTCGGCTCGCGCCGTTGCGCCATTGGTCGAGCACCTGATTGGCCAGGGCCATTTCCTGTGGTGTGCCGGGTGCCGCGCCGGGGCCGGTGAAACGGGTGATGTTACGCGCCAGCCGCTCGGTGTAATTGGGGTTGAGTTGCCACAATTGCGTCAGCTCGGGGCTGAACGATACCTCGGCATCGCAGGCGCGCCAGGTTTGCTGACGGTCCCAGTGTTGCGCCGAGCCTTGAACATACAGGCTGTGCTGCGGGTTGATGTCGAGGTTCCAGCGCACCGAGCCGGCGTAATCCTTGGCCACTACGTCCGAATTGTTCCCGGCGGCCGTAATCCCGGAGAACACCGGTTGGTAGGTATATGGCCTTTGGTTGGTGCCGTCCTTGGCGTTGATCTGCCAATCGAGGCTCTGATCATCGCTGAGGGTGTGACTGACGGCGAGGCTCAGGCGATTCAGGCGGCGGCTGTCGCGATAATCGGCGCCGCTGCGATCGCTGTCGAAGCCATCATCTTCCTGACCGGACAACGACAGGCGCAAGTCGCCGCCATTCCAGCTGCTGCCCTGGCTGGCATAAAAGTCATTGATGCCGCGCTGACCGCGGGTGTACTTCAGCCGGGTGCCGTGGCTGTCTGCCGGGTGGCGGGAAATGATGTTGACCACCGCCATCAGCGCATTGGCGCCATAGCTGACGGTATTCGGGCCGCGAAAGACTTCGACGCGCTCGATGTCTTCGATGGCCACCGGAATATCGCTCCAGTCCACCGTCGCCAGCCCGGCGCGATACACCGAACGACCGTCGATCAGCACCTGCATGCGCCGTGCTTCGCTGGCGTTGGTCCCGTGATAGTTGACCGCGGCCTGATTGCCGCTGATGTTGCCGACCATCATGCCCGGCACCAGGCGCAGCAGTTCGCTGATGTCGCGGGCGCCGCTGGCGTTGATCAATTCGTTGTCGAGTACGGTCATGCTGCCGGGCACTTCTGCGGGCGTTTGCTTCAGGCGCGTGGCCGTCAGCACTTGCGGCAGTGCTTCGCTGTCAACGAACAGGTCATCCGCCTGCGCGGCCGGGCAGACCAGCAGCGCCAGCAACAGGGATGAACGCGAAGGAAGAGAACCGGCGGACACGACAGAGCCTTGAAAGCGAAGAATTGGCGCGCATGTTAACCGAGGGCAGCGACTTTTCCAGTTACGTTGCAGGCATTTTCCTAGGTTTTATTGGTCTTCTTCCTACAAGTGTCGGTAATTGTTGCTGGGGCTGGCCGCGACCGGGTCGCCCCGTATAATGCCGCCATCGCCACTGGTATGGATTAACGGATTGCATATGACTGAACAGCGCCCGATTGCGGTCCTGGGAGGCGGAAGTTTTGGTACCGCCGTGGCCAATCTGCTGGCCGAAAACGGCCATCAAGTCCGGCAGTGGATGCGTGACCCCGAGCAGGCCGAAGCCATCCGGGTCAATCGCGAAAACCCGCGTTACCTCAAAGGCATCAAGATTCTCCCGGGAGTGACCGCGGTCACCGACCTGCAGGAAACCCTCGACGCCTGTGATTTGTGCTTCGTCGCGCTGCCCTCCAGTGCGTTGCGCACGGTACTCGCCGCCCACGCCGAGCGGTTGAGCGGCAAGATGCTGGTCAGCCTGACCAAAGGCATCGAAGCGCAGACCTTCAAGCTGATGAGCCAGATTCTCGAAGAAATCGCTCCGCAAGCGCGCATCGGCGTGTTGTCCGGGCCCAACCTGGCGCGGGAAATCGCCGAGCATGCGCTCACCGCCACGGTGGTCGCCAGCGAAGATGAAGAACTGTGCAAAGCGGTGCAGGTCGCGCTGCACGGCCGGACTTTTCGTGTGTACGCCAGCGCCGACCGTTTCGGCGTCGAACTGGGCGGGGCGTTGAAAAACGTTTACGCGATCATTGCCGGCATGGCGGTGGCGCTGGAAATGGGCGAAAACACCAAGAGCATGCTGATCACCCGCGCGCTGGCGGAAATGACCCGCTTTGCGGTGAATCAGGGCGCCAACCCGATGACCTTCCTCGGGCTTGCCGGCGTCGGTGATCTGATCGTCACCTGTTCATCGCCGAAGAGTCGCAACTATCAGGTCGGTTTCGCTCTCGGTCAGGGCTTGAGCCTCGATGAAGCGGTGTCGCGTCTGGGTGAAGTCGCCGAAGGGGTCAATACCCTGAAAGTGCTCAAGGCCAAGTCGCAGGAAGTCGGCGTCTATATGCCGCTGGTCGCCGGGCTCCATGCAATTCTGTTCGAAGGCCGCACGCTGGAGCAGGTGATCGGTCTACTGATGCGCGCCGAGCCGAAAACCGACGTCGACTTTATTTCCACCAGCGGGTTCAACTGACTCAGCTGTTACACGGACAGGAAGCAAGCCATGCAAGATCCGAAAACCGAAGCCCAGTACGAATCCATCCTTCTGCGGGTGTTGTGGATGATCGTTTACCTGCTGGTCTGGCAAGTGGCGCAGTTCATCCTCGGCGCCGTGGTCCTGGTGCAACTGATCTACCGTTTGATCTACGGCGCGCCGAGCGCCAGCCTGATGAATTTCGGTGACAGTCTGAGCCAGTTTCTCGCGCAGATCGGCCGCTTCGGCACCTTCCACAGTGACCAGAAGCCTTGGCCGTTCGCCGACTGGCCGGCGCCGCGCACCCCGGAAGGCGAAGCGCCGCATGCCGTGGCGCCAGCCGCGCATCCGGTTCGAGATGAGGAACCGAAGCTATGAAACTCTGGGTATTGCGTCACGGTGAGGCGGTGCCTCATGGCTCGAAAGTCGACCCCGAGCGCGAATTGACCGAACACGGTCGCCAGGAAGTCTTGCGTAGCGCGGCGCATTTGCTCGGCCAGCCGCTGACGGCCATTTATGCCAGCCCTTATATACGTGCACAGCAAACCGCGCAGATCGTGCGCGAGGCACTGGGATTCCAGCCGGAGATTCGCACGGTCGAGTGGCTGACTCCGGAGTCCGATCCGGACAAGGTCGCCGAGCAACTGGTGTCGGTGAGCAATGTCTTGCTGGTCAGCCACAACCCGTTGGTGGGCAATTTGCTCAGCTATCTGCAGCATGGCGCCGGACATCCGCCGGAGCGGGTCAGCACCGCTGGCCTGGCCGAGCTTGAGCACAGCGAATTGTTGATTGGTTCCATGACCCTCAACAGCCTGAAACACCCTTAAGCTGTAAACACCGCCCCCTGTAGGAGTGAGCCTGCTCGCGATAGCGGTGTGTCACTCACCGCTGATATTGAATGGCTATCGCGAGCAGGCTCACTCCTACAGGTGAACGCATTCATCTGAAATATTTGTTTGAAAAATCCAACCAAGCACTTGCTTGGTTGACTACGCTTGCTCCAGACCAAAAAAACAGGAGCGAGTCGCATGTCTGCCGCCTTCCGTTTGCCGCTGGACGTGTTCTACGAACGGGAAGCCCGGCACCCGCGCCAGCGCTTTCTGGTGCAGCCGATCGGCGGCGGGCAGGTCGAGACCCTGACGTGGGCTGATGTCGGCCATCAGGCCCGCTGCGCCGCGCACTGGCTGCGTGCGCGTGAATTGCCACCCGGCAGCCACATCGCCCTGATCTCGAAAAACTGCGCGCACTGGATCATCGCCGATCTGGCCATCTGGATGGCCGGGCATGTCTCGGTGCCACTGTATCCCAATCTCACTGCCGATTCCGTGGCGCAGGTGCTGACGCACTCCGAAAGCGTGCTTGCGTTTATCGGCAAGCTTGATGACTGGCCGGGCATGTCGAAGGGCATCCCGGCCGGTCTGCCGACGATCAGCCTGCCGCTGCATCCGCCCGGCGAATTTGATTTCAGTTGGGCTGATCTGCTGAAAAGTTCGCCGATCCAGGACGACCCGCGCCCGCCCGCCGAGCAACTGGCGACGATCATCTACACCTCCGGCACCACGGGTCTGCCGAAAGGCGTGATGCACAGTTTCGCCAATCTCGGGTTCGCCACGACGCATGGCACGCAATTGTTCGGGCTCAACGAGAACGACCGGCTGCTGTCTTACCTGCCGCTGTGCCACGTCGCCGAGCGGATGTTCGTCGAGCTGGCGTCGATCTATACCGGGCAGACGGTGTTCTTTGCCGAAAGCCTCGACACCTTCATCACTGACCTGAAGCGCGCGCGGCCGACCGCGATGTTCGGTGTGCCGCGGATCTGGACCAAATTCCAGATGGGCGTGTACAGCAAGATGCCGGCAAAGCGTCTGGATTTTCTTCTTGGTCTGCCGTTTATCGGCAAGCGCGTCGGCCACAAAGTCCTTGCCGGGCTCGGTCTGGATGCCCTGCGCGTGGCGTTGTCGGGCGCCGCGCCAGTGCCGCAGACCTTGCTCGCCTGGTACCAGAAACTTGGACTCGACGTGCTGGAAGTGTACGGCATGACCGAGGGCTGCGGCTATTCGCACATCTGCCTGCCGGGGCAATACCGCCAAGGCTGGATCGGCAAGCCGTGCCCGCAGGTCGAGGTGCGCATCGATGAGTCGGGCGAAGTGCAGGTGCGTAGTCAGGCGACCATGCTCGGCTATTTCAAGGAGCCGCAGAAAACCGCCGAAACCATCACCGCAGACGGGTTCCTGCGCACCGGTGACAAGGGTGAAGAGGACGGCGAAGGGCGCCTGCGCCTGACCGGGCGACTGAAGGAAATCTTCAAGACCAGCAAGGGCAAATATGTTGCTCCTGCGCCGATCGAAAATCGTCTAGCAGTGCATTCGCGCATCGAGCAGGTCTGTGTCGTCGGTGACGGATTGAGCGCGCCGTTGGGCTTGTGCGTGTTGTCGAGCGTCAATCAGGAAGAGGGGCGGGCGAGCCTGCATTCGAGTCTGGAAAAGTTGCTGGAAGAGGTCAACGCCGCCCTCGACAAGCATGAACGCCTGCGCCGGCTGGTGGTGGTCAAAGACAGTTGGGCGGTGGAAAACGGCTTCCTCACGCCGACCCTGAAGATCAAGCGCAATGTCATCGAAGACACCTATGGCAGCCGCTTCGAAGAATGGAGTGAGCGCAACGAGGCGGTGCTGTGGCAGGATTGAGCGACGACCAGAACAACAAAAGGAAGTCTGCGATGAGCGTGTGGCGTACCACTCCGAATATCGAGCAGTTGAACGCGATTCAGAAAAACACCATCGGCGAAGTGCTCGACATTCGTTTCGAGGCGTTCGATGACGACTCGCTGACGGCGAGCATGGTCATCGACCATCGCACCCATCAGCCCTACGGCTTGCTGCACGGCGGCGCCTCGGTCGTATTGGCGGAAACGGTCGGTTCGATGGCCAGTTATCTGTGCATCGATGCGAGCAAATTTTATTGCGTGGGGCTTGAGATCAACGCCAACCACTTGCGCGGCTTGCGCAGTGGCCGGGTGACGGCAGTGGCCAGGCCGATCCATATTGGCCGCACCACGCATGTCTGGGACATCCGCCTGACCAGCGATGAGGGCAAGGCCAGTTGTGTGTCGCGTCTGACCATGGCGGTGGTGCCGTTGGGTGAGCAGCCGCCGCTGCGTTGACATTTATCGGGTTCCGTCAGGGCGAGCCCTCACCCCAGCCCTCTCCCAGAGGGAGAGGGGGCCTACCGTGTGGTTTTCGCAATCCTCGTCGACCTGATAAATCGAGTCGAGCTCAGGTCCCGGATACTCCCCCGACCTGCTCCCTTTCCCCTCGCCCCTTGGGGGAGAGGGCTGGGGTGAGGGGGGACGATCTGATTGACACCCATCGCCCTGACCAGACTGTCATCATTCCTGGCACTTACAGTCATTGCTGTGAGCGCCGCTCTTACGGACAATCAACGCCACGTTTTCCATCCATGGATTTGCCCAGCATGTCGCAACCGATCTTCTTCGCCCACGCCAACGGCTTCCCTTCGGGCACCTACGGCAAGTTGTTCGCGGCGCTGGCGCCGGAATATCGGGTAGCGCATCTGGAACAGCATGCCCACGACCCGCGTTTTCCCGTAGACGACAACTGGTACAACCTCGTCGACGAACTCATCCATCACTTGCAGCAACAGGATCAGCCAGTGTGGGGCGTCGGCCATTCGTTTGGCGGTGTGCTGCACCTGCACGCGGCGCTGCGTTGCCCCGAGTTGTATCGCGGTGTGGTGATGCTCGATTCGCCGGTGCTGACCCGCACCGATCAATGGGTCATCCGTGCGGCCAAGCGCTTTGGTTTTATCGACCGCTTGACGCCCGCCGGACGCACATTGGGCCGGCGTGAAGAGTTCGCCGACCTCGACAGCGCGCGCAGTTATTTTGCCGGCAAGACACTGTTTCGCGGTTTTGACCCGGAATGCTTCGACGCCTATCTGCACCACGGTTTGCACAAGGTCGGCGACAAATTGCGCCTGCGTTTCGATCCGGCCACCGAAATCAGCATCTATCGCGGCGTGCCGCACACCAGTCCCGCTCATACCCGGCAATTGCAGGTGCCGCTGGCGGTGGTGCGCGGGCACAAGAGCCGCGTGGTGATGCGCCATCACACCCGTTTCGTTTCGCGCCTGGCCCAAGGCGAGGCGTTGAGCATGCCCGGCGGGCACATGTTCCCGCTCGAACGCCCGCAGGATACGGCGCGCTTGTTGAAGACCCTGTTCAGCCGCTGGCAAATCCGTCAGGACAAGGACTGCGCATGAGCCCGATCTTCGAAGAAGTGCGCCTGAGCCTGCCGCATATCGAGCTGGCCGCGCATTTGTTCGGTCCTGAGGACGGCTTGCCGGTCATTGCTCTGCATGGCTGGCTCGACAACGCCAACAGCTTTGCGCGTCTGGCACCCAGGCTCAAGGGATTGCGCATCATCGCGCTGGACATGGCCGGGCACGGTCACTCCGGGCACCGGCCGAACGGTGCCGGATATGCGCTGTGGGATTACGCCCACGATGTGCTGCAGGTCGCTGAGCAATTGGGCTGGAAGCGTTTCGGCCTGCTCGGGCATTCCATGGGCGCAATCGTTTCCCTGGTGTTGGCTGGCTCATTACCGGAGCGCATCAGCCATCTGGCGCTGATCGACGGTGTGATTCCGCCTACAGACAAAGGCGAAAATGCTGCCGAACGCATGGGCATGGCCCTGCAAGCGCAACTGGATCTGCGTGACAAGCGCAAACCGGTTTATCCGACCCTCGACCGCGCCATCGAAGCGCGCATGAAGGGGCTGGTAGCCGTGAGTCGGGAAGCGGCTGAGCTTTTGGCCCAGCGCGGCCTGATGCCGGTGCCCGGCGGTTACACCTGGCGCACCGACAATCGCCTGACCTTGCCCTCGCCATTACGCCTGACCCAGGAACAGGCGCTGGCCTTCGTTGCGCGCATCGCTTGTCCGACGCAACTGGTGATAGCAGCCGATGGCATGCTGGCCAAACATCCCGAGCTGCTGGAGCGTCTGCCCTTTGGCCGGGAACAGTTGGCGGGCGGGCACCATTTGCACCTCAACGATGAGGCCGGCGCGGATCTTGTCGCAGACTGTTTCAATCGCTTCTTCGCCATTCCTTGACTTGCAGCGGGCAACTGTCGAGGCTGGTCGGGTTGAAATGGGAGACGACAACAATGGATTTCTACACCGCTGCGACCCCGAATCACCCAGTCATGCCGATCCGATGAGCCTGACGATGCGCTTGATCAGTCTGTGGGCACTGTGCTGTTTCAGCACCGTTTCGTTCGCCGCCGACGTGCCGGGCAGTCAGGATTTGCCGATCGTGCCGCGTCTGGCCGACGCGCAGATCGTCGACTATCGCCCGCCAGTCGAGCTTGAGCGGATCTACCCGCTGGGTTCGATCCGCAAGATCAGCGGCCAGTTGCGCTTCGACGGCCAGGTCACAGCACGCGGCCAGACCACGGCGGTCACCTACGAGTTGCCGCCCGAACATTCCGCCACCGAAGCCTTCACCGAGGCGCGCAAGGCCCTGCAGAAACAGGACGCCGAGTTGCTGTTCTGGTGTCAGGCGCGTGATTGCGGTGAAAGCAGCCTGTGGGCCAACGAGGTATTCGGCAACGCCAAACTGTATGGCGCCGATGAGCAACAGGCGTATCTGCTGTTGCGCCTGGCCGCACCGCGGGACAACACACTGGTGGCGCTGTACAGCATCACTCGTGGCAATCGCAAAGCCTATCTGCATGTCGAACAGTTCGAGGCAGTGGCGCCATTAGGTGAGTTGCTGCCGACCTCGGCAACCCTGCTGCGCCAGCTCAAAAGCACCGGCGAGCTGGATTTCCCGGACCGCGTCGATGCCCCGGATGATACCTGGCTAAGGCTGATCTCCCGTGGCCTCAACCTCGATACCACGTTGCGCGTGACGCTGTCCGGGCCCAAGGCCGAAGCGTGGCGTCAGGCGCTGATCAGTCAGGGAGTGCGAGCGGCGCGCATGGAAACCGGCACTGTCGAAGGCAAAGGTCTGCGCATCGACCTGTTGCGATAAGCTACCGGGCGAACATGCACGGCGTGTTCGCCTACTCTTTGCCTGACTGATTTTTCCGAGATCTCACATGCTCAATAACGATCGCCTGCTGGTGCAAATCCTCCTGCTGGTGCTGTTCGGGGCCAGCCTGTGGGTAATGGCGCCGTTCTGGTCGGCGCTGTTCTGGGGCGCGGTGCTGGCGTTCGCCAGCTGGCCACTGATGCGCCTGTTGACGCGCTGGCTCAATGGCCGAGAGTCGCTGGCTGCGGCCATTCTGACCCTGGGCTGGATGCTGCTGGTGGCGGCGCCGCTGGTCTGGCTGGGCTTCAATCTTGCCGATCATGTGCGCGATGCCACCGCATTCATCAAGGATGTGCAGGTCGACGGGCTGCCGGAGGCGCCGGACTGGCTCGGGACTTTGCCGTTTGTGGGGGAACGGCTGGTCGGGTTGTGGAACAGCATCGATCAGCAGGGCGCGGCGCTGATGGTGTCAATAAAGCCTTATCTGGGGCAGGTCGGTAACTGGCTGCTGGCGCGCAGTGCGCAGATCGGCGGCGGTATTCTCGAACTGACGTTGAGTATTGTCTTCGTGTTCTTTTTCTACCGTGACGGGCCACGGCTGGCGGCGTTCGTGCACAGTCTGCTGGAACGCTTGATCGGCGAGCGTGCAGGCTATTACATCGAGCTGGTGGCGGGTACGGTGCAGCGGGTGGTCAACGGGGTGATCGGTACAGCGGCGGCGCAGGCAGTTCTGGCGTTGATCGGATTTCTGATTGCCGGGGTGCCGGGCGCGCTGGTGCTGGGGATCGTGACCTTTCTGCTCAGTCTGATTCCGATGGGGCCACCGCTCGTGTGGGTGCCGGCCACGGCCTGGCTGGCATGGAAGGGCGAGTACGGGATGGCGGTATTTCTGGGGATCTGGGGCACGTTTATCATCAGTGGGGTGGACAACGTGCTCAAGCCGTATCTGATCAGTCGCGGGGGGAATTTACCGCTGGTGATTGTGTTGCTTGGGGTGTTCGGTGGGTTGATTGCGTTTGGGTTTATCGGGTTGTTTATCGGGCCTACTTTGTTGGCGGTGGCTTATAGTTTGTTGACGGACTGGAGCAAGAGTCAGGGGCGGGTCGAGGAGCGGCGGTAGGTCGTTTTTTTCTTGGCCTTGGCGGCCTCTGGGCCGACCAGGCTCTTGGTGTTTTGGGTGAATATCCGTTGCTTCGGGTGTTGCGGCTGGCGGTTTCGCCCTTACGGCGAGTCCCTTTTTCAAACGCCAAAAAGGAACCAAAAGGCTTGGCTCCTGCGTTCGGCCCTCGCAGGCTCGGGTTCCTTCGCTGCGGGATCGATCCGGGCGCAGCGGCTACGGTTTGCTTCGCTGCACCTACTTCCGCTGTG
>NZ_JBUDGD010000044.1:0-50930 GCF_055484735.1 Pseudomonas sp. 15C
GCGAAGGGACCCGAGCCTGCGAGGGCCGAACGCAGGAGCAAGCGTTTTGGGTTACCTTTTTGGCGTTTGAAAAAGGTGACTCGCCGTAAGGGCGAAACCCTAAGCCGCCGTTACCGCAGCAACGGATATGTACCCAGCAAAAACCAGCCCGTGATCAGATCAGAATGAAGATCGCCAACAACCCAGCAAAAATCGCCCACTTCTCCAGGTAATAACGCGTACGGTTACGCTTCTTCAACTCCTTGCCCCGCAACCGAATCTTGTAGATCCGCGCAAACAAACGGTTAATGCCACCCGTACGATCCCCCGCATCATTCGGCGCACCCGCCGCCGACATCACCGTACGACTGAACCAGCTATTGAACGCCCCCGCCCAGCGATACTTCATCGGCCGCTCAATGTCACAGAACAGAATGATGCGGTTCTGGTCAGTGGTGTTTTCCGCGTAATGAATAAACGTCTCGTCGAACATCACCGCCTCGCCATCGCGCCAGTGATAGCTCTCACCGTCAACGTTGATGTAGCAACCGGCATCGTTCGGCGTATCCAGGCCCAAGTGATAGCGGTACGAACCGGCATACGGATCGCGATGACGCACCAGTTTCGAACCCGGTGGCAGTTCGGCAAACATCGCCGCCTTGATCGAGCCGATGCTCTGCACCAGTTCGGTAGTGCGCGGGCAGAGTTTCATCGCCGAAGGATGGCTCTCGCCGTACCACTTCAGATAGAAACGCTTCCAGCCGCTTTTGAAGAACGAGTTGAAACCCACGTCATCGTACTGGTTCGAGCGTTTGATCTCACCGGCACGCAACAGATTCTGACCTTCTTCGCGAATCTCCTCCCAGTGAGCCTGCAACGGGCTCAGGTCGGGAAACTCGCTCGGGTCGAGATAAGGCTGGTTCGGCTTTTTCGAAAACAGATAGAGGAAGCAATTGATCGGCGCGAGAAACGTCGAGTGGTCGCTCAGTTGTCGACCGAGCTTGTGCCGCACACGCCCACGCAGGTGAACGTAGGCAATCGAAACGACATAGATAGCAGCAATGATGAGTTTCACGGAAATCGTCACACGTCAGAAGTGAACAAACTGCGCGCCGGGTGGCCGAAGGCCCTGCGTCTTGTGCAGCGGTCTGAATACAAAGTGGCACGTCCTTGAGCCCACGCCGCCATCCGGCGTCGGTGAAAGGTGGCATTTTAGCCACAGTTTGTAACCGACTGTGAACCTTCATCTGTGAAAAACTGTCATGCGCGGCGCAACGCACCGATAACGCCGGCATCGCGCCTTCATTGAAAACTACATGATGGCGCCAGCAGTCCATCGCCGGCGCTCGGATTGACTGATCAATAACGATAAACCGCCGCCGCCCCGGTTTCGGTCGGCATCGAACGCAAGGTGTTCAGTGTCTCGTGAGTAAACGGTTGAATCCGGGCCGTGACGACACTCCTTACTCCTTCTCCAGATCAGCTTGTTTGGCGAGAAACTCGTCTTCGAGCATGGCGTCGATTTCCGCTGGCGAATCCTCCCGGACCGGCGGCGCCGTGAGGCGTCCGGTCGACTCGACGCGCGGTGACAAGCGCCCCACCAGATGCTCCAGCGCATGGGCGATTTTTTTCGCCGCGCCGGCGACGGCCAGTTCCAGACTCTCGGCATGGTGGCTGGCCGACAGCGAACTGTGCCCTTTGGGGTGCGCTTCGATCTGGCAGCGTTTGTCTTGCGCGCCGGCCTTCTGCGCATTGACGTCGCCGACATGAATCTCGAGACGGGTCAGAAACGAGGTATAGCGGTCCAGCTCATCGACCACCGTACTGCCCACCCACTCCTGCAGTTCGGCGCTGCCTTCGATATGGTTGCTGTCTACTTGTACTTGCATGGTGAAATACTCCGCGTGCTCTGGGCTTGAGGGCAGTCAGCAGTTCCCCGGGGGGATGCCGTCCTTGTTGAAGTCCTTCAAGCGTTCGCGCTCCTGCTCGGTGGAATGCGCCGGCACGGTGTCGTTCGGTTGGTTGTTCGGTTCGTCGGGTTGATCGTTCTTTTCTTCAGTCATGATGACGCTCCCATGGGTAGCTGCCGCGTGCGGCGGTTGCTCAAGCTGTCGCTTTTCGTGCCCCCTCGGGAACTGCAGCAACGAGGTTTTCAGGCAATCGCGCTGTTCGCGCGCAAGGCTCTCGAGGGTAAATTCCCGGGCTTGGTCAGCAGCGTTCTTCAGTAGCTGCCAGTCGTCCCGAGTGATCCATTCGTGCAGCAGCAATTCGTCGGCACGCTGGATCAGCGTGTGGTGATAATCCTCGGGAAAATCCAGCCGATAAGCGTCGTCCTCCAGCAACAGACGCCACGCTTTCAGTTCCATTTCAAGATCGGTCTCACTCACGATAGTGTCCTTCTCGGGTCGGTGGTTTACATCGGCAAACGAGGTAAACCACGCATTGCACTTCGCTCAGCTCACTTGCTCGAGCAGGTCTTTGCGGATGAACTCGCGGACCGTAGCCAAGTGGGTTTCTTCTTGCTCCAGCGCATGTTTGAAGCGTTTGGCAATCAGCGGATGACCGCCCTTCTGCGCCAGCTCGATCAGCAATTCCCAGGCGGCGTTGTCTTCAAGTTCGATGGTCAGGATCGCACTCATCGACTGCGACACCGTGGTGCGTGGGTCGGTCAGCACTTGCAACACGCCCATCGCCTTGACGCCGGCCACGTCCGCGCACGGCGTCATGGCGGTGGGGTCGCCGCCGAGGGTTTCGATGGCTTCGCGCACGATGTTCATGTGTTCGAGTTCTTCAGCCTGGATCTGCCGCAACGTGTCGACCAGCGCCGGATCGGCACCGGGCGCCGAGGTGGCCTTGGCGACCATTGCCTCATACAGGCGCACGCCGGTGCGTTCGAAGGCCAGGCGTTCGCCAAGTTTGTCGATCAGCACTTCCGGGGCCTTGCCGATGGTTTTGTCCAGCGCGGTCTTGAGCATGCCTTTGGTGGTGCCCGGTGCCGGCACCGAGCCGATCAGGTCTGCCTCGCGAATCGCCCGTTCACGTTCAGCGGTGTAGTCGCTCATGTCGCCCGGGACATCGGCCGGGAACATACGAGTCGCCTCCAATTGGCGAGCGGTGTCCTGCGGCGAGGTCTGAATGCCGGTGCGATTGGTGCCGATGGTGACTTGAGGTTCGCTCATTGCTGTTCTCCCACTTCGTTGAGTTCCGTGCCCGGTTTGAAGGTGTAGCCGGCCGAGGCGATGTTGGCGGGCACTCCCTCGCTGTTGAGTTGCGCGCGGTAATCAAGGGAAGGTCGTGCTTCGCGCTCCTTGGGCACGTAGTCGATGCCATGCGCGCGCAGGTCGACTTCCCGCGACAGGGTTTCGCGGACGAAATCACGCTGGCTCTTGAACTCGATCATCCGTGGCAATGGTCCGGCGAGCACTTCGGCGGGGTCGCGTCGTTCGTACTTCTTGAACAGTTCGCAGGCCAGGTTGAGGTGCCCCAGCTCGTAGTCGACGTAGCGCTCCCACAGCGCTTTGAGGCGTGGGTTCTCTTCCTGCTCGGCGCAACTGGCGTAGGTGTAGACCTCCATCGCTTCGTGGACCAGCCACTTCTCCATGAACGTTTCGGCAGGATCCTGCAACGAGCCGTACTGGGTGACGTGCTGTTCTTCGACCGAGGCGATCTCAGCATACAGGGCGCGGGCTACCGGATCGGCAAACAGCGGGCCGATGTTCATGTAGTAATCGTGGGTCTGATATTCGGCGCCGGTGATCAGCGCCGCGTGGATCTTGGTGATCAGCGCGGCGTTGTCTTTTTCGTAGTTGTCGCGCAGGTCGTCACCAGGGGCGCGGTGATGCTGGCTGGTCGGCCGACCGGGCACCAGATCGGTGTAGCCCTGGAGGATGTTGTTGGCGTCCTTGCCTTCGAGCCGATCGAGCATGGCGGCGTAGCGATACAAATGATCGAAGTCTTCGAGCAGGCCAAACCGGTAGGTCTGCGCCTGATACGGATCGGGCTCGTTCTGCGCGACGGCAGCGGTGACCTCGATCGCCACCTGCTCATAGGCCACCGTGGTTTCCAGTGGCGAATGATCCGCCGAGAGCAGCCAGTTGATCGAAGTCATCTGGTGCTGCTCGGCGCGGCGAATCTGTGCGAGCGGCAGTTGCAGTTCCTTGTGAAAGCGCGCGCCGAAATGCTTGAGTCGCAGCGCGTCGGACTCCACCCCATTCATCAAAATCACCCGTACACGGGTAAACGCGTCGTCATCAAGCTTGCTGATCGGTTTGCCGGCCAGCTCGCGCCAGGTGAACGTCTGCTTGTCCAACGGCGTGCCTTTGTTGTCCAGCAGGTTGTCAATTTTTGTCATCTGTTGCTCTCCTCAATCAGTCAACACGCAACGCCTCGCGAGGCACGCTATGAAAAATCGACTGCGCCAGTCATGCGCCCATTCCTGTGTTCCGATGGATGGCGTCCTACAGCGCAACGGCCGTATTGAAAGGCTTGCGGTCTCATGGAGATGACCATAAGAGCGAGGAAAAACATCGATTTACTTGCGCTGAAACCCGATGAGCGGCGCAGTACCGCGCTCAGACATCAAGCGCAGCGAGGCTGGCAAAACCCGCACAATGCTCAACGCTCATGCAGCATCGCCTGCATCTGCCAGAGCGTGCGAAATCGCCCCTGGCGCAGGCGCAATTCATCCGGCGGGCCGTCTTGCACGATCTCGCCTTGTTCCAGCACCAGCACGCGGTCGAAGCCGGCAATGGTCGAGAGCCGGTGCGCCACGGCGAGCACCGTTCTGCCACGCATCAGGTTGGCTAACGCGCGCTGGATAATCGCTTCGGAATCGGAATCCAGCGCCGAGGTCGCCTCGTCCAGAATCAGGATCGGCGCGTTCTTGAGAAACGCGCGCGCCAGCCCCAGGCGCTGACGCTGGCCGCCGGAAAGCGTGACGCCGCGTTCTCCGACCAGCGTGTGGTAACCCTCGGGTAAGGCCTGCACGAACTCATCGCAGAACGCCTGCCGGGCGGCGTCGATGATTTGCTCCTCGGTGGCGTGGGGCTGGCCGTAGCCAATGTTTTCCAGAATGCTGCGATTGAACAACGCAGGCTCTTGCGGCACGACGGCGATCTGCCGGCGCAGGCTGTCCTGGCTGACCGAACGGATGTCCCGATCATCGATGAGGATCACACCGCTTTGCACGTCATCCAGACGCTGCAACAGGCTGAGCAACGTCGATTTGCCGGAACCCGAGGTGCCGGCGATGCCAACACTCTGCCCCGGCGGTATTTCCAGAAACAGGTGCTTGAACACCTGACAACCGTCCGGATAGGCATAGCTGACGTCGAGCAGTTTGATGCCGCCGCGCGTCGGTGCCAGTTCCTCCGGCGTGTCGCTGAGTTCGTGGGGTTGCGCGATGATGCTCAGGGTTTCGGCAATCACGCCCATTTGCTGGCTGGCATCGACCAGCGCCAGTGCCAGATCCCGCGAACCGTGAAGAATGCGAAAGGTCAGCGCGCTGACCATCACCACATCGCCCGCCGTGACTTCGCCCTGCCGCCACAACAGGATGGCCCAGCCCAACATCGCTCCGGCCATGATCGACAGGCAGACATCGTGCAGCACACGGGCCTTTTCCAGATAGATCCAGCTGCGTCGATGGGCAGCGGCCTCGATGCCGATCTCGCGCTCCAGCCGCTGACGCTCACGCTCGCGTCCGGAAAACGCCTTGATGGTCCAGACATTGGCGACCAGATCGACGATCTCGCCGCCGACCCGCGCCGACTGCGAGGCGAACGCGATATGCCGGTGCCGGCCGCGCACCCCGACCATCGTCAGCAACGCCGCCACCAGCAACACGCAGACGATCAACGCCAGCGCCATGGAATCGCGCACCGAAAACAGCACCACCACCGCGCCGAGGAAATCCACGCAGGGCGGCACGATGCGCCACGCCATACCGCCGTAGACGACATCGGCGGCGCCACCGGCCGCCGCCACCCGGTTGGCCAGCGAGCCGCTGAAGTGCCGTTTGAAATAGCGCATCGGGTGGCCGGTCAGGTGATGAAACAGATCCACACGCAGATCCGCACAACTGCCGACCACGGTGTAGCAGCCGACCCAGCCGCCGAGTCGCCACAACACGTTTTCCAGCACGATCAATGCAATGAACAGGCTGAACG
Organism: Pseudomonas sp. 15C; assembly: GCF_055484735.1. Classification (NCBI taxonomy): domain Bacteria; kingdom Pseudomonadati; phylum Pseudomonadota; class Gammaproteobacteria; order Pseudomonadales; family Pseudomonadaceae; genus Pseudomonas; species Pseudomonas sp. 15C. Next base: position 6,147 of record NZ_JBUDGD010000044.1, read on the forward strand.
CGCGCCACACTTGCCCGGCCTGTGACTCACCGGCCATCGCATCGACCAGCAGTTTCATGCCGTACTGCACCGCCACCGCGCAGCACGCAGCACCGATCACCAGCGCCAACATGGTGCTGAAGTGAAATGGCCGCACCCTGACATAACGCCACAAGAACGCACTCGCCGAGGCCGGCAATGGCTCATGACGCAAATGCTGAAAATTCATCGCGGCCACCGCTTGTCAGCCAGATGCAGCTGCTCGCCGATGCGCTCGGGCACTTGCACAAGCTCAACACACAACGGATGAAAACCCGCACGCTGGCCCTCGCCATCGGGATAGCCGAAAACTCCGGTCGGACAGTAACGGTCATCATCCCAGCCGGGGTAATCGAGAAACGGGTACCAGCAAATGCCCTGCACCGGCACGCCACGTGCGAGCGCGATTTGCACCTGCTCGACGATATAGCGCAGCCACGGCACGCGCTCGGTGTCCTCCGCCCCGGTTTCCGAGATCAGCAGCGGTCGCTGATAACGCTGATGCAGTTCTTTGAGCATGCCGGCCAGCGGCCGGTAATCGCGTTCACCGCGGTGGATTCGCGCACCTTGAAAATACCATTGGTTATGCGGGTAAAAGTTCGCACCGATGATGTCCAGGTAATGTTCCTGCCCGCCCAGTCCAGGCCATTTCCGCCCGGCCAGCAAGTCCCAGGCTTCGAACTGCGCCAGGCGATATCGCTCGGCGTTTTCCAGCTCGTCGCTGCGCCGCGAGCCGGAGATGACGTTGATCAACGGGTCGCACTGGACGAAACGCGCGGCCGGCGCCTGTTCGCGAATCGCCTCGATCGCCGCGATGCTCGCTCGAACCAACTGATGTTTGAGCTCTTGCCCGCGCCCGTGAGCACCGGGGTTGAAATAGCCGACATCACCGCCGGCCCAACTCCAGAAAGAGATTTCGTTGATCGGCGAATAGAACGGCACGCTGACCCCTTCATCGCTCATCAGTCGCGCCGCGGCACCAGCAAAACGGGCGAAGCGCTCGACAAACGCCGGCTGCCAGATATCCAGATCATCCGGATAGCCGTAATGGCACAAGTCCCAGACCACTTGCAGTTGCGCGCCTTGCGCCGCTTTGAGCATCGGCAGAAAACTGCCCCAGTCATATCGGCCGGGGCTGCTTTCGATCAGATGCCAGCGCAACCCGTCCCGTGCGCAGCGGATGCGCAGATCGGCCAGTTGCCGATAGTCCTTGTCTGCCCACTGCGCGTGGCCGGTGCTGCCGAGCAGATCCAGCCGTCGACCATCGCGGCGGCGCTGACTGGAACATTCGTAACCGGCCATCACAAAGCTGTCGAACAGCGCAGCGGGCTCGAGTCCGTCACCCTTCGGCTGCGCGGTCATCAGGCATCCAGCCTCGCCTCATCGGGTAGCGTCTGGCTTTGCGCTTCGATATCGCGATACAACGCCAACGCCTGCCCGACGACCTGGTCCATGTTGTAGTACTTGTAAGTGCCCAGCCGCCCAAGAAACGTCACGTTCGGGGTTTGCTCGGCGAGCGCCCGATAGCGTTTGTACAGCTCGGCGTTTTCCGGGCGTGGCACCGGGTAATACGGGTCGCCGTCGTCACAGGGAAACTCATAGCTGATGCTGGTGCTCGGGTGCGTCTGGCCGGTGAGATGCTTGTACTCGGTGATCCGCGTGTACGGCACCTCGGGGTCGGGGAAATTCACCACGGCGACCGGTTGATAGCGCTCCTGCTCCAGCGTCTGATGCTCGAAGCGCAAGGAGCGGTACGGCAAACGCCCCAACTGAAAGTCGAAGTACTCATCGATCGGCCCGCAGTAAATGACATGCCGGTACTTCACCACATCGCGCACGTGCTTGAAGTCCGTGCTCAGCAACAGATCGATTCGCGGGTGATCGAGCATCCGCTCGAACATTTGCGTGTAACCGTGCAGCGGCATGATCTGGAAAGTGTCGGTGAAGTAGCGGTCGTCCTCGTTGGTGCGCGTCGGCACCCGCGAGGTGACCGATTTGTCCAGCGCCGATGGATCGAGCCCCCACTGTTTTCGCGTGTAGCCGCGAAAGAATTTTTCATACAACTCACGGCCGATCTGGTTGACCACCACGTCTTCGGAGGTGCGAATCGTCGCCACCGGTTCGGCGCGCTCGGCCAGAAACTGTTCCGCCTCGACCGAGTTCATCGACAAACCGTAGAGCGCATTGAGCGTACTCAGGTTGATCGGGATCGGCACCAACTGGCCGTCAACCCTGGCCAGCACTCGGTGCTCGTAAGGACGCCACTCGGTAAAACGCGACAGGTAATCGACGATGCGCTGCGCGTTGGTGTGAAAAATGTGCGGACCGTAGCGGTGCACCAATACGCCCGCGGCATCGTAATGGTCGTAGGCATTGCCGGCGATATGGTCGCGCCGATCGATCAGCAGCACGTGGCGGCCGAGGCCTTCGGCCAAGCGTTCGGCGATGACACTGCCGGCAAACCCGGCGCCGACGATCAAATAGTCATAGACCCCACTGTCGTTCTGACTGGATGGGCCGGATCTGGCCGCTTCAAGGGTTATCTGAGGCATTCGATCTGCTCCTTCATGAAGCGGCAAGTGTTGTCCCACGACATGCCCGCGATAGCGGCGTCGGCGCGTTGTACAAATTCATCGGTGCCTTTGAGCGGCAGCGCGCGCTCGATCGCTTCGATGAACGCCCCGGCCGTATCGGCAATGAACACCGCCCCGCTCTCCCCGTAGCCGCTGATCACATCGTGGATCGGCGTCGATACCACCGGACAGCCGCCAGCGAGATATTCCGGGGTCTTGGTCGGGCTGATAAAACGAGTGGAAGCGTTGAGGGCGAACGGCATCAGCGCCACGTCCCAACCGCTGAGATAGGCAGGTAGTTCGGCGTATTGCTTCGCCCCCAGATAATGAATGTTCGGCCGACGTGGCAGGGTCTGCGGATCGATCTTGACCACCGGCCCGACCAGCACGATTTGCCAATCGGCACGTTGCTGCGCAACCTGGTCGATCAGGTTGATATCGAAGCGCTCATCGATGACACCAAAAAAACCCAGGCGTGGCCGTGCGATCAAGGCCTGATCCGCTGGCTCCGGCACATCCTGCCGCGCCACTGCGAAGTGTGCGATATCGACGCTGCTCGGCACCGGATAAGCATTGCCATGCTGGCGCTGCTTGACCTCCCACAGACTGACGCCGCCGGTGAAGACCACGTCTGCCCGGCCCATCAGCAAGCACTCCATGTCGATCAATTGCGCCGGCGCGCCCATGAACGCCGACAGCTCATCCATGCAGTCGTAGATCGTGACTTGCGCATCGAGGTGATCGGTAAACGCCAGGCTCATCGGGGTGAAATACCAGAGCAGCAGATCGCCCTGCTCACGCCCGGCAAGCAGTTGGTCGAGCAAGGTGCGTTGCGCCGACACCACGGCGTCGTGGTCGAGGCCTTCGGGCACATGCGGAACCGCCACTTGTATGCCTGCGGCGGGCGTCGAGGTTTCCAGCCAGGGACTCTCGCCAGCGGAGACCACTGGCTCTTCAAAAAAAATCACATCGTAGTGCTGTGCCAGACGCGACATCACATGCTGCGGCCGCTGAAAAACAAAACCCCAGCGCAAATGCGACAGGCACACCAGCGTGGGGCGGGTTTGCGTCGCCAGCTCGACGAGCTTTTGCGCATTCAGAATCGGCGACTGTCCGGGTTGTTCGGCAAGGTTCATGGCACGGTCCTTTTCAAGAGAAGGAAAGACGACTCAGGATCGAGCCATCGGGCCGTAACACCCGTGAAACAGCAGGTGTCCGGCTTCTCTCGATGAGTCCGTACGGCTCTTGATCGTTGGAAACGTGGCGTTCACGAGGCGTTCACACGAACAATAATCGCAGCCGATGAACTGCACATACCGGCTGGCAAACCGGCTTGAACTCCGCTCAAAAAAAGCTCCCTACCTTTCAACAGGCATCGCTGCGAGCGCCGCGGATGCCATCGAAAAACCAAGATGATCGAGGGCGGGCGCATGATTCTGATAACGGGTGGTGCGGGCTACATCGGTGCGCATGTCGCGCTGGAATTGCTGGCCAGGAACGAGGACGTGCTGATTCTGGACAATCTGTGCAACAGCCAGCGCTCGGCGATCGAGCGCATCAGCACGCTGGCCGGGCGACGACCGGGATTCATTCAGGGCGATGTGCGCAATCGGCGTTTGCTCGACACGCTGCTGCGCGACTATCCGATCGATGCCGTGGTGCATTGCGCCGGGTTGAAAGCGGTCGGCGAAAGCGTGCACGAGCCGTTGCGTTACTACGACAACAATGTCGGCGGCAGCCTGACCCTGTGTCAGGCGATGGCGCAGGCCGGGGTTTTCACCTTGGTGTTCAGCTCATCGGCCACGGTGTATGGCGACTGCTGCACGATGCCGATCAACGAATCCTGCGCCACCGGGCAGCCGACCAATCCTTATGGCATGTCGAAGCTGATGGCCGAAAACATCATGCAGAGTGTTGCCAGCTCCGACCCGCGCTGGTCGATAGGCCTGCTGCGCTACTTCAACCCGATCGGTGCACACCCTTCCGGCTTGCTGGGCGAGGCGCCGCTGAACATGCCGAACAATCTCCTGCCCTTTCTGCTTCAAGTTGCCAGCGGGCAACGTGAATACCTCTCGGTGTTCGGCAACGATTACCCGACAGCGGATGGCACCGGGGTGCGCGATTACATTCATATCGTCGACCTGGCGCAGGGACACCTTTGCGCGCTCGACGCATTACGCGAGCGCAGCGGCGTGAACATCTGGAACCTGGGCACCGGACGAGGTTACTCGGTGCTGGAGCTGGTCAAGTCTTTCGAACAGGTCAGCGGCGTACCGATTGCGCTGCAGTTCAAGGCCCGGCGGCCGGGCGATGTCACCTGTTGCTGGGCCGATCCGCAAAAAGCCGCTGACGAACTGGGCTGGCGGGCCAGTCGTTCATTGCAAGACATGCTGACCGATGCGTGGCGATGGCAATGCAGTCAACTTGAAACCGAGTGGATCAGAGAGGCCAATTGAAACCTGCAGCACCCGCCAAAGCAGATCACAGCAATGTGCGTTGGCTGGTCGCGTCGCCATACAACTGCCTTGTTGATTATGCGACAATGCGCGCAATGTCCAACATATGACCCCCGCATGCATCGCTCAGCAGCCTGGCCACACCGGCCAATGGTTGCTGGCGAAGCATGCGCGTTGGCGCAACTCAAGCTCGGATCGGGCGGAGCCGGCAAAGCTCCAGGTTGGTATCAAGTCGGTATCAGGCACACATGACCCGCTCCAAACCATTGATAGGTAAGGTAATTGATCTCCACAGCTAACATCACGATGCAGTTCGGCGCCAAGCCGCTCTTCGAAAACGTTTCGGTCAAGTTCGGCGCGGGCAATCGCTACGGTCTGATTGGCGCCAACGGTTGCGGCAAGTCGACCTTCATGAAAATCCTCGGCGGCGACCTCGACCCGTCCGGCGGTCAGGTCATGCTCGAACCGAACGTGCGTCTGGGCAAGCTGCGCCAGGATCAGTTCGCTTACGAAGAATTCACCGTGATCGACACCGTGATCATGGGCCACGAAGAGCTGTGGAAGGTCAAGGCCGAGCGCGACCGCATCTATTCGATGGCGGAAATGACCGAAGAAGATGGCATGGCCGTCGCCGAGCTGGAAACCGAGTTCGCCGAGATGGACGGCTACACCGCCGAATCCCGTGCCGGTGAACTGCTGCTGGGTCTGGGCATTCCGCTGGAACAGCATTTCGGCCCGATGAGCGAAGTTTCGCCAGGCTGGAAACTGCGCGTATTGCTGGCGCAGGCGCTGTTCTCCGATCCGGAAGTGCTGTTGCTCGACGAACCGACCAACCACCTGGACATCAACACCATTCGCTGGCTGGAAAACATCCTCACCCAGCGCAACAGCCTGATGATCATCATCTCCCACGACCGGCACTTCCTGAACAGCGTGTGCACGCACATGGCTGACCTGGATTACGGCGAGCTGCGTCTGTTCCCGGGCAACTACGACGAGTACATGACCGTGGCGACCCAGTCCCGCGAGCAACTGCTGTCGGACAACGCCAAGAAGAAAGCGCAGATTTCCGAGCTGCAATCGTTCGTCAGCCGCTTCTCGGCCAACGCCTCGAAAGCCAAGCAGGCGACCTCCCGCGCCAAGGCGATCGACAAGATCCAGCTGGCCGAGGTCAAGCCTTCGAGCCGCGTCAGCCCGTTCATTCGTTTCGAACAGAACAAGAAGCTGCACCGTCAGGCAGTCATGGTCGAGAAGATGGCCAAGGGTTTCGACGGCAAGCCGTTGTTCAAGGATTTCAGCTTCCAGGTTGAAGCCGGCGAGCGCGTGGCGATCATCGGCCCGAACGGTATCGGTAAAACCACCCTGCTGCGCACCCTGGTCAACGAGCTGACCCCGGATGCCGGTACCGTCAAGTGGACCGACGCCGCGGAACTGGGCTACTACGCTCAGGACCACGCGCACGATTTCGAAGACGACGTGACCCTGTTCGACTGGATGGGTCAGTGGACGCAGGGCGAGCAGATGATTCGCGGTACTTTGGGCCGGATGCTGTTCTCCAACGACGAGATCCTCAAGTCGGTCAAGGTCATTTCCGGTGGTGAGCAAGGCCGCATGCTGTTCGGCAAGCTGATCCTGCAAAAGCCGAACGTGCTGATCATGGACGAACCGACCAACCACCTCGACATGGAATCAATCGAAGCGCTGAACCTGGCGCTGGAAAACTACCCGGGCACGCTGATCTTCGTCAGCCACGACCGCGAGTTCGTCTCGTCGCTGGCCACACGCATCATCGAGCTGAGCCCGGATGGCGTGACGGATTTCAGCGGCACCTATGATGACTACCTGCGTAGTCAGGGCGTCGTTTTTTAAACGCAGCTGTGAGTTATTAGCTGCAAGCTGCAAGTTAAAAGCCCTGTCCTTGGTGACGGGGCTTTTTGCATTTTGAGCCGAGTGATCAGTTGATGCGGGGACCTTCGCGAGCAGGCTCGCTGCCACATTGGGAACGCGTTCTTCTGTGGGAGCGAGCCTGCTCGCGATGGCGCCAGACCAGTCACATCGCCGTCGCCTGATACGGCGCAATCGCGAGCAGGCTCACTCCTACAGGGGGGCGGTGTCACCACTAACTTGTGATTACACCCAAAATCCAATGGGAGTGAGCCTGCTCGCGATGGCGCCAGACCAGTCACATTGCCGTCGCCTGATACAGCGCATTCGCGAGCGGGCTCACTCCTACAGGGGGGCGGTGTCACCACTAACTTGTGATCACACCCAAAATCCTGTGGGAGCGAGCCTGCTCGCGATGGCGCCAGACCAGTCACATCGCCGTCGCCTGATACAGCGCATTCGCGAGCAGGCTCACTCCTACAAGGGGTGCGGTGTCACCACTAATTTGTGATCACACCCAAAATCCTGTGGGAGCGAGCCTGCTCGCGAAGGCGGCCTCAGCATCACCGCACTCATCGGCGAAGTCGTTAGCCTGCTTTCTTTTCATCCATGCCCGCGCCATGATGACGGCAACGCTCCCACCGCCGCCCGCGATCGAGTTCTCATGTCTGCACAGCCTCAACCCCCGCAAAGCTCCCTGGCGATCACGCTGAAGATCGTCTCCATCGTCTTCTATACCTTCATTGCCTTCCTCTGCATCGGCCTGCCGATTGCGGTGTTGCCCGGTTACGTGCACGAGCAACTGGGTTTCAGTGCGGTAATTGCCGGGCTGGTAATTGGTTCGCAGTACCTGGCCACCCTGCTCAGCCGGCCGATGGCCGGGCGCATGTCGGATACTCTCGGAACCAAGCGGGCGATCATTTACGGTTTGTGGGGCATTGTCCTGAGTGGTGTGCTGACGCTGCTTTCGACGTTGCTGCAGGATTTTGCCCTGACCAGCCTGATCATTCTGATCATCGGCCGCTTGCTGCTTGGCGTGGCGCAAGGCTTGATCGGTGTGGGCACGATCAGTTGGTGCATGGGCGCGGTCGGCGTTGAGCACACGGCGAAATCCATCGGCTGGAACGGCATCGCCTCGTACGGCGCCATCGCCATTGGCGCGCCGTTGGGTGTGGTGATGGTCGCCGATTACGGTTTCACCAGCCTCGGCATTGCGCTCGCAGCGCTGGCAGCGGGCGCGTTGCTGCTGATTCGCAACAAACCTTCGGTGCCAGTGATTCGCGGCGAGCGCCTGCCGTTCTGGGCGGTGTTCGGGCGAATCGCACCTTATGGCACCAGCCTGACCCTGGCCTCGATCGGTTATGGCACGCTGACCACCTTCATCACGCTGTATTACCTGGATCGTGGCTGGACCGGCGCAGCGTACTGCCTGACGGTGTTCGGCGTGTGTTTCATCCTGTCGCGGCTGCTGTTCATTTCGGCGATCGCGCGCTTTGGCGGCTTCACCTCGGCCATCGCCTGCATGAGCGTTGAAACCCTGGGCCTGGTGTTGCTGTGGCTGGCGCCGTCCACCGCGTTCGCCTTGATCGGCGCCGGGCTGGCGGGATTTGGCCTGTCGCTGGTGTACCCGGCGCTGGGCGTCGAGGCGATCAAGCAGGTCCCGAGTTCCAGCCGTGGATCGGGGCTGGGCGCATATGCGGTGTTCTTCGATCTTGCGCTGGCAATCGCCGGGCCGTTGATGGGCGCGGTGGCGTTGAATCTTGGCTATGGGTGGATATTCTTCAGTGCTGCGATGTTGTCGGTGATCGGCTTGGGGCTGACGTTGCTGCTCAAGCGCCGGGCGACAACCTGATCCCGCCGCGGTCCCCTGTAGGCCTTCGCCTGCTCGCGATAGCGGTGTATCAGGTAAGAAGATGTCGACTGACACTCCGCTATCGCGAGCAGGCTCACTCCTACAAGGGATCTGCGACGTTTATTGATCGGCCGTCTGCATCCCCGCCCGTGTCGGTTTGCCCAGCGCATGGGAGAAGAAGCGGCCGGCCTCGGAGATCAGGTTGCGGTGGATGTCTTCGCGGTCGACACCATCGGCATCGGTGCACAGCGCTGGCATCGCGCGGATCTGCTCTTCATTGCACGGCGCCAGGAACACGAAATGCCCTGCCCCGGCCAATAATTTGAAGTCCGGCGCGGTCGGCAGTTTGCGCGCCAGTGCGGCGGCGTTCTTGTCGAAAGCCACCAGTTTGTCGCCGTCGCCGCTGTAGAGCAGCACCGGCACGTGCACATCGGCCAAGGTGTGCCGGCCGAACTTCAGGCTCAGCGGCGCCATCAGCAGCAAGGCGTGGACGCGCGGATCGGGCACCGGTTGCAGATCATCGCGATCGACGATCAATTCACCCTGAGTGTTACAGGCGTCGTGGTCATCCGGGCGTTCCTGGCAATAGCGCCGCAGGCGATCCAGATCCGGTTGCGCGCCGGAGAGAATCAACGCGGTCTCGCCGCCCGCCGAATAACCGATCACGCCGACCTGTTCGGCATTCACATAAGGCGCGAGCATGCCGTCGCCGAGTGTCGCGGTGATCGCTTGGGAAATCTGGATCGGCCGCCCGTACAGATTGCTCAACGTGCCCAGTCGGCTGTGGTCCTTGGAGTTATCGCCTGGGTGAATCACCGCGACCACCACAAACCCCTTGCGCGCCAGCGAGGTCGCGAGATCGTGCAAGGCCAGCGGTGTGCCGGTATTGCCGTGCGAGAGCATCAGCATCGGAAAACGGCCGATGGCGACTTTGGTGTCTTCACCCGCCTCGACCGAATAGCCCTCGAGCAGGCTCTGGTGTTCGCGGTCGCTGGACGGGTAGAACGCAATCGCGCGCATCGGTTGCAGATCGAGGGGATCGAGAAAGGTCATTTCGTGGTAGCCGACGCTCCACACGGGGTGTCGTCCGGGCGCAGCCTGCACTGAATCGAGGCTGACCAGCAGGCCTATCAGTAACACTGCACAAAGACGCACCATGGATGCCCCACCCTGTTTTGACTGAATCCTGTGATTCGCTGCCTGCGTGGATCGGCGCGCGAACGCTGAGCGATCAACTGCATAACCCGGGCCAGATTATGTAACAGCCAGAAACAAAAAACTCCGTATTCGCCCCTTGCGGAACCAGAATACAGAGTTTTTTGAGTACTGCCTGAACCTCAGCTGTTCTTTACGCAAGCCTTACGCGGCGGCGAACAGTTGCTCGCTGACCTTCGCCTGGGCTGCGGTCATGGCGTTGTTGCGCACTTCTTCGCCGTAAGCCAGACCTTCAGCGCGAACGATTTCGATGTCGGTGATGCCGAGGAAGCCCAACACCAGCTTCAGGTATTCTTCGTGAGCGATGCCGCTGGCCTGACCGGCATGGATGCCGCCGGAGGTGGAAACGATCACCACTTTCTTACCACCGCACAGGCCTTCAGGGCCGGCTTCGGTGTAACGGAAGGTCTGGCCGGCGACGGCAACGCGGTCGATCCACGCCTTGAGTTGGGTCGGCACGGTGAAGTTGTACATCGGCGCGGCGATCACTACGGCGTCGGCAGCGATGAACTCGGCCAGGGTGCTGGCGCTCAATTCGGCTTCGTGCTGTTGCGCGGCGTCACGCAGTTCAGCGGTGGTGCCAGCGGCGACCAAGGTAGTCGAAGAAAAGTGGCTGATCGCGTCAGCCGCCAGATCACGGTAAGTCACCACGGCGCTCGGCTCAGCGGCCTGCCAGGCTTTGACGACCTGGCTGCTCAGCTGACGGGATGCCGAGTTGTCGCCCAGAATGCTCGAATCGATATGCAGCAGTTTCATGTGGATGCTCCTTAAGTGATCGCCAGTGGCGACGGAATGGAGACAATCCTACGCAAGAAACCAATGGATGATTAGCCGCCTGCAATGCGATAGTTTGTCCTATTGATAGAACAGTCGGATGACTCGAATGCAAGACCTCAACGATCTCTACTATTTCGCCAAAGTTGTCGAGGCTGGCGGGTTCGCCGCAGCCGGGCGTTTGCTGGGCATTCCCAAATCGCGGCTGTCACGGCGCATCGCCGAACTGGAAGATCGACTCGGCGCGCGTCTGCTGCAACGCACCACCCGCCAGCTCAACCTGACGGCGGTGGGCGAGCGCTACTTGCGCCATTGTCAGGCGATGTTGCTGGAAGCGGAAATGGCGGATGAGGCCGTGGCGAGCATGTCCAGCGAGCCGCGCGGGCGCTTGCGGGTCTCCTGCCCGACCGGACTGGCGCGGGAGATGCTGCCGTGGGTGATCAGCGAATTTCTCGGCAAATTTCCGCAGGTGCAACTGGAGGTGGTGCTGCTCAATCGCCGCGTTGACCTGGTCGGCGAAGGTTTCGATGTGGCGCTGCGTGTGCGCGAACACGGAGATGAAGATCCGCTGCTGGTCACCCGGCGTCTGCGTCAGGCGCAGATGGTCGTTGTCGCCAGCCCGACGTTTGTCGCGAGCCACTCGGTCAATCATCCGCAGGACCTGAAGAACCTGCCGGTGCTCGGCGCGCTTGAGGCCGATCGACTGGTCCATGTGCGCTTGCTCGACGCCCAGGGCAAGAGTTTCGAGCTGAACATGGAAGCACGCCTGGGCATCGATGACTTTATTGTGCGCAAAGCCTGCGTGCTGGCCGGCCAGGGTTTCACCTTGTTGCCGATGATGTATTGCGAAGAAGAGCTGCGCAACGGCACGCTGGTGCAGATGCTGCCGGAGTGGTCATTGCCCGGCGGCTGGCTGCAAGCGGTGTATCCGCATCGGCGCGGGGTGATGCCGGCGGTGCGCGCGTGGATCGATCATCTGGTCGAATCGTTCAATGCCTGTGGGGAGCGACCGTTATGAGCAAGGGAAAAATGAACGAAGCCCAAGTGGCGGAGTTCTGCCTGGCATTGCCGGGCGCTCGGGAAGATTACAAGTGGGGCGGCGTTCGGGTGTTTTCGATTGCCGGCAACAAGATGTTTGCCTTGCAGGGACTGCGCGGCGACTCATTAGCCTTCAAGGTCGACAAGGATCTGTTCCTCGGCCATTGCGACCGCCCGGGCATTCACCCGGCGCCGTATCTGGCGCGGGCGCAGTGGATCATCATGCACCCACCCTACCCGCTGGGCGCCGAGGAGTTGCAGGGGCTGTTGCAGCGCTCGCATCAGCTGGTGGTGGGCAAATTGCCGAAAAAGACCCAAATCGGTCTGTTGCTATAAACGCGGTCCCCTGTAGGCCTTCGCCTGCTCGCGATTGCGGTTTACCTGTTTAAGATGTAGCGGCTGACACACCGCTATCGCGGGCAGGCGAAGGCCTACAGGGGGCGGAGGTGGTCTTAAGACAGTGTCAGCAGGTTCGAGCCGAGGAACAGCTGGTCGATCCAGAATACCTGATGCAGTACGACGATCACCCAGAACAGAACCTGAAACGACACCTTGCGCGTCTTGTGCCGGAACACTTGCTGGGCGATCAATGCACCCGGCCAGCCACCGGCCAGTTCCACGGCGTGGAGGATGTTTTCCGGGGTGCGCCAGGCATCGGCGCGGGCCTTGCGCTTGTCGGCCCAGTACATGAAGAACGCCAGCACACTGACAATCCCGTACGCTGCCAGCGGCACCAGAGAAATCCCGCGCAGCCACATCGACACGGAACCGAACAGCGGCAGCGCGCAAACCACCAGCAGCACCAGCAGTTTGAATTTCAGATGTTGAATCGCGCCGCCCGAAGGCCGAGCTTCGGCGCGGCGCGCGCGGGAGTCATTCATGGCTTGGCCGCCGCCCAGTCGACCCAGCCGAACTGCCAGGTCGCCAGAATCACCAGGCCGAACACGATCCGGTACCAGGCAAACGCCGCGTAACTGTGGCTGGCGATGAACTTGAGCAGGCCGCGCACGGCGATCATGGCGAAGATGAACGCGGTGACGAAACCGATGGCGAACACTGGGAAATCCGCCGGCACAAACAGCTCGCGATATTTGTAACCCGAGTAGACCGCCGCGCCGACCATGGTTGGCATCGCCAGAAAGAACGAAAACTCTGTAGCGGTCTTGCGCGACAGGCCGAACAACAGGCCGCCAATGATCGTCGAGCCGGAGCGCGAGGTGCCGGGGATCATCGCCAGGCACTGGGCGAAACCGACTTTCAGCGCGTCCTTCCAGGTGATCTCGTCGACCGTTTCGGCGTGCACCTCGTGCTGACGCTTCTCCGCCCACAACATGATCACCCCGCCCACCACCAGCGCGGCCGCGACCGTGATCGGGTTGAACAGATATTCGTGGATCAGGTCGGCAAAAATCACGCCCAGCACCACCGCCGGCAGGAAGGCGATCAGCAGGTTGGCGGTGAAGCGCCGTGCGCTTGGCTGGGTCGGCAGACCGATGACCACGTCGAGAATCTTGCGGCGAAACTCCCAGACCACCGCGAGAATCGCGCCGAGCTGAATAATAATGTTGAACGCCATGGCCCGCTCACCGCCGAAATCGAGCAAGTCGGCAACGATGATCTGGTGTCCCGTACTGGAAATGGGCAAAAACTCCGTCAGCCCCTCTACAACTCCTAGTATCAGTGCCTGCAAGGCCGTCCAAAGATCCATCAATCCCCCAAAGAGCGATGCGCAGCGGCATGCTCCGATAGTATTTTTTTACGTTCACTGCGATCAGCGTAGCTGTTTATGGCTGTACCGATTCCGCGCGCACAGAATCCACACGAAACGGTAAAAATTCCGTGAAATTTCAAAATGGATTCAGGTTTTCACGCGCGGGGCCGAAATCCTAACAGACAAGCCCTAATAGCGCTGCCGCGTTATACGACTTGGGTCGCGTATGCCCACCCGCGCAATCGTGGCTGGATGCTGGCGGTCGATCATTACAAGAACAAGAATCCGGAGTGACAGCGTTATGAACAGCTTGCGCAGTGTGTCGATCAGCCGACGCTTGTGGCTCATCTTGATTGTGGCGGTGGTCATGTTGCTGACCTTGGGCGTGCTGATGCTCAAGCAGATCCATGACGACCTCTATCACGCCAAGGCCCAGAAAACCCAGCATGTGGTGCAGACCGCCAGCGGCCTGCTGACCTATTACCATGGCCTGCAGACCGCCGGCACCTTGACCACGGAAGCCGCGCAGCAACAGGCGCTGACGGCGATTCGCGGCTTGCGCTACGACCAGAGCGATTACTTCTGGATCAACGACCTCACGCCCGTGATGGTCATGCACCCGACCAATCCCAAGCTTGAAGGCCAGAACCTTTCGGCAATCCGCGACCCTGACGGTTTTGCGGTGTTCAATGAAATGGTCGCCATCGCCAAGGCCAAAGGCGCTGGCATGGTCAACTATCGCTGGCCGAAACCCGGCGCCACCGACCCGGTGGCCAAAACCTCCTACGTCAAACTGTTCGAGCCGTGGGGCTGGGTGATCGGCTCCGGCGTGTATGTCGATGACGTGCAGGCCGAATTCCAGGGGCAGATGCTGAAAGCCTCGGTGATCGGCCTGGCCATCGCGCTGATCATGGCGCTGCTGGTGATCCTGATCGCGCGCAGCATCGTCCGGCCGCTGCAGGAAACCGTCAACGCCATGGCCAATATCGCCAGCGGCGAAAGCGACCTGACCCGCAGCCTCGATACCCACGGCAAGGACGAAGTCACCGAACTGGCCCACCACTTCAACGCGTTTACCGCCAAATTGCGTCGGGTGATCGGCGACTTGCAGGTCTCGGCCAGCGCCCTCGGCCAATCCTCCAGCGAGCTGGGCAACGACGCTTCGCAGGCGCAACAACGCAGCCAGCAGCAGTCGCAGCAGATGGAACTGGTGGCCACGGCAATCAACGAAGTGACCTATGGCGTGCAGGATGTGGCGAAAAACGCCGAGCACGCCGCCGCCGAAATGCGTGATGCCGAGGCGCAGGCGCAACAGGGCCAGATCAACATCGACGGCAGCCTGCAACAGATCGACAGGCTGTCCGGCACCATCGATCAAGCGGTGGAAGTGATTCGCACGCTGGCCGCCGAAAGCACGCAGATTGGCAGCGTGCTGGAAGTGATCCGCTCGATTGCCGAGCAGACTAACCTGCTCGCGCTCAACGCCGCCATCGAAGCCGCGCGGGCCGGCGAGCAAGGTCGCGGGTTTGCCGTGGTCGCGGACGAAGTGCGCTTGCTGGCGCAGCGTACGCAGAAATCGACGGCGGAAATCCAGTCGATGATCGAGCGCTTGCAGAACCATTCCGAGGCCGCCGTGAAGGTCATCGGCGACAGCAGCAAGGCCTCGCAACTGACCATCGAACAGGCGGGGCTTGCCGGCGCCAGCCTCAACGCGATCGGCCAGGCCCTGCGCAATCTCAATGGCCTGAACGCCTCGATTGCCAGCGCGACGTTGCAGCAGGCGCATGTGGTTGAAGACATCAATCAGAACGTGACGCAGGCGGCGGGGCTTTCGCACAGCACGGCGTTGGCGGCGGAGCAGTCGAGTGCGGCGAGTTTGCGGCTTGGGCAACTGAGCGAACAGCTCAACGGGTTGCTGCGGCAGTTTCGCGTCTAGTCACCTTCCTTTGTAGGAGTGAGCCTGCTCGCGATAGCGGTGTGTCAGACAATGTGAGTTTCGCTGACACACCGCTATCGCGAGCAGGCTCACTCCTACATGTTTTTGTGTAAAATCCGCCCCTTTCTTCATTCCCCCCAAGGATCTTCAATGTCCGGGCTCGAACTGTTTGCCGCCGCCCTCGGTGTGATCGCCGTCTGGCTGACGGTCAAACAGAATCCGTGGTGCTGGCCGATCGGGCTGGTCATGGTGTTGCTATACAGCTGGATCTTCTTTGAGGTGAAGCTGTATTCGGACATGTTGCTGCAGGTGATCTACGCCGCGCTGCAACTCTACGGCTGGTGGCAATGGACCCGCGCCGGGACGATGCACGACGGGCGTGCGGTGACGCGGCTGGATGCGCGCGCCGTCGCCCTTGGCCTTGGCGTCGGCGCGCTCGGCAGTCTGCTGCTCGGCGCGGCGATGGCGCACTGGACCGACGCTGCGCAACCATGGCTCGACGCGGCGCTCACCGGTTTCAGCCTGGTCGCGCAGTTGTGGATGGCGCAAAAGCGTCTGCAATGCTGGGCGCTGTGGTTTGTGCTGGATGTGATTTTCGTCGGGTTGTTCATCTACAAGGGCCTTTACCTGACCGCCGCGTTGTACGGGCTGTTTACCTTGCTGGCCGTGCAAGGCTTCCGTGAATGGCGCGCCGACCCGGCGCTGCGCACATGAAAGTGGTGGTGTTGACCGGCCCGGAATCCAGCGGCAAGAGCTGGCTGGCGGCGGGCCTGCAACAGCGCTTTGGCGGTTTGCGCGTGGATGAATTCGTGCGCCGCTTTATCGAACTCAATCCCCGCGACACCTGTCTGGCGGACATCCCCGAAATCGCTCGCGGCCAGTTGCAATGGGAAGATCAAGCGCGGTCGCAGCGGCCTGAGCTGCTGATTCTCGACACCCACCTGCTGAGCAATATGCTCTGGAGCCAAACGCTGTTCGGCGCCTGCCCGGCGTGGCTGGAGCAGGAACTGCTGACGCGGCATTACGACCTGCACCTGTTGCTGTCACCGGAACAGGTCGACTGGACCGACGATGGTCAGCGCTGCCAACCGGATCTCGTCGAGCGACAGGCCTTCTATCAGGCGACTCGACAGTGGCTGGAGCAGCATCACCAACCGCTGCAAGTCATTGCCGGCAACTGGGCCGAGCGCCAGGCACAGGCCTTCGCTGCCGTTGCGCGTTTGCTGGCTGAATGACCCGAACGCGGGCCAAGTGTCCATTGCTGAAACACCTTTCCTCACGCAGAAGGCCAGTCTCAACACGGTTCACAGCTTTGTCATGCCAGTTGTTTCAGCGCTGAAACACCACCGCACCAAGCCCCGTTCCAGAGCGTTGCTCAGAAAGTCGCCGGTTCATCGGCAACCCGCCTGTTTCAAAGATGAAACAGATGCCGCACAACGCAGCCAGACATTTCTGTAACCCTCTGAAATCAAAGATGATCTCAAAAGCGGCACAGCTTTCGCTCTCTCCTTCACAACGCTGACCAAGGGCAGCCCGTTAAAGAAGGAATTGCAGCCGTGGGGACTTTCAAAACCGGATTGACCTGTCTTGTGCTGATCGGATCGGCAGCCAGCGCAGTGATCAGTTTCAACGTGCAGGCCCAAGGCAATGGCGTGATCGTCCTGCAGCGCGACGTTCAGCCAATCCCGATCGGGCGCAATGGCGGCAAAGACCCCTACCCGACCACCGTCAACGCCAACCCTTCGGCACGCATCAATCAGACCGTCAACAGCACTGAACTCAGCGATGGCGATTTCGCCAGTGTCGCTAGCGGTTCCTCGATTCGCGGCAACATCACCACGCCCAATTCCAACCTGCCCGGCATGAACACACTGACCAACCAGAACGGTCTGCCCGGCATGCGCGTGGGCAGTGGCGGCGGTGCCGGTGGCTCGATTTCCAATACCGTCAACCGTGCCATGAGCACCGGTCTGGCGCCTCTGACCCGCATGGCCGGAGGCCAATGAGATGAATCGCACCCTGCTGCTTCTCGCCCTGCTCGGCTGCACCAGCGCCATGGCTGATTCAAATACGGTCAATCGCGCGAACATTCAGGATTCCGGCGCGCAGTACCGCGGCAATTTCAACGTCAACCAGGCCGCTGGTGACCAGATGCAGCAAGCCAACACCAAGGCGATCGCCATCGGCACCGAATCCCACGCGACCACCCAGGTCATGCAGAAAATCGACACGCCTGCCAGCCGCGCCATCGACGCGAGCGCCAACATCGGCGGCCACGCTTTCAGCAATGGCAACGGCATCCTCGGTGTGAACCAGGGCGCCGGTGCCAACAATCAGATGGCCAACGTCACGCGCGTCAGCATCAGTGCTGCCCCGCAAAGCGTTGACGACAGCGCCCTTTCGCAACAGAACGTGGCGTTTTTACCAAGCTCAGGAGCAACTGGTACCTCACCCGGCAGTCGCCAGGTCACGACAAGTGATCAGGCCTTCACCGGCAGCCGCGGGGTTATCCAGGTGAACCAGAGTGCCGGGGTGGGGAACCGAATGGCCAACACCCTGAGCATCCGGGTCGCAGACTGACCCATACAAAGTGCAAGTGGAAAAGTAACGACACTTAACCCAACTAATAAGCACGATGGAGAAACACCATGAAACCTACAATGGCTCTCAAACCACTGGTTTTCGCACTCGCAGCAGTGATGGCAATCGCAGCACAGGCAGGCGGCCGTGATGACAACAACGGTCATGGTAACGGACATGGCAATGGCCACGGCAACGGTCACGGCCAGCAAGGTCCAAGTCTTGAACAACTGCTGCAGATCACCGCAGGCGCTGGCGCCGCTGTACTCGACGCGCAAGACAGCGACGGCAACGTGGTGAAAAACCAGGGCACGCTGAACAATGCCAACGCCAGCGACTCGCTCAACGGCTCCAACGGCAACATGGGCGCCAACGTGGCCGCTGGCGACGGCAACCAGCAGGACAACGCTGCTGCACTGGCCACCGCTGACGAAAGCTTTATCTTCGGCAACGCTGTTGCAGCCTCGAGCGCGACTCAGGTCAACAACAACAACTACGTGAAAAACTCCTCCACGTTCAACAACGCCACGCTCAACAACGCCGGCAACAATGGTTCCGGCAACATCGGCATCAACGTGAGCGCCGGCAACTTCAACCAGCAGAAAAACAACCTGGCGATCGCTGTATCGGGTGGTCGCGTAGCCACTGCTGCCGCTGCTGCCAACCAGTCCTCCACTGGCCTGGTCGTGGACAACAAAGGCGTGCAGGCGTACAAAACCGACACCCTTACCGGTACCTATGCAGCCGCTGGCACGTTCAAGGCCAAAGGCACTGCGACCATCGAAGACGACAACCATGGCGGTTGGGGTAACCGTGGCGGCGGCCACGGCGGTAACGATGATCAGAAAGCCAAGTTCGAAGCCGTGGGCAGTTTTGGCCTCGCTGGTGTCACCACCCAACAAGTATTGACCAAAGATGGCTGGAAAACTCCGGTGGTCAACAATGCCAACATGACCAACTCGATGAACAACTTCTCCGGCAACGGTGGAGCCAACGTCTCGGCCGGTGTCGGCAACCAACAAAGCAACTCGCTGTCCATCGCCGCAGGTTGCAAAGCCTGCATGTAATCGCGATCGAAACGAAAGCCCCGGCAACGGGGCTTTTTCCCAGGTTCCACAAGGCGTATTCGATCATGCGGACTCCTGCCCTCCTCGCTCTGCTTTGTCTGTGTGGCCTGACTCAGGCAGCGCAGATGCCCGTCGCTGCCCTGCCTGGCGGCGTACTGGTCTACAAGGACGTACAAAGCATTCGTGAGCGCAAGTTTGCCGACATCGTCGAACAGAAAACCGATTTCAGTTGCGGCGCTGCTGCACTGGCAACGGTATTGCGCCAGGCCTATTGGCTCGACGTCGATGAAGAGCACATCATCAAAGGCATGCTGGTCAACGCTGACCAGGACCTTGTGCGTACGCAAGGGTTCTCCATGCTCGACATGAAGCGCTACGTAGAAAGCATCGGCATGCGCGCCCGTGGTTACCGGATCCCGCCCGAAAAACTCGAAGCGGTGACCATTCCGGTAGTGGTTCTGATGGACATTCGCGGCTACAAGCATTTCGTCGTGCTGCAGCGTTCGGACAAGGATTGGGTCTACATCGGTGACCCGGTTCTCGGCCACAAACGCTACAAGCATGATGACTTTGTCAAAGGTTGGAACGGCATTGTCTTTGCCATCGTCGGCCCCGGTTACGACAAGGCCAACGCCTTGCGCAGCCCTCCCGTGCCGCTGACGGCGAAAAATTCGCTGGACGGCTTCAACCCGGTCAAAGATGCGGAATTGATGGATTTCGGGTTCATTCAGAGCGACTTCTTTTAATCGCCGAGTTAGAGAATGGGACTGGATGTCCCGGGAGCAGCAGATGAAAACCTCATACTGGCTGGCCGCCGCCTGCCTGGCAGCGGGTGCGTCAGGCTTTGCCCATGCCGGATTCAAACCCATCGAAATCAAGGACCAGGAGCTCGCCGAGCTGCGTGGTCGGTACGTCATGCCGGGGCGGATCATCAGCTTCGGCATTGTCATGAGCAGCACCTGGCGCAACGCCAGCGGCGACCTGATCGGCGCAGCGACCTCGATGCAGGTCCAGGCCGCCACCGTCAAACCGGAGTTCTATGTCTCGACCATCAAGGAGTCGGGCAATGGCAGCACGCCAACGTTGGGAACGGGCACCGTGATCGGTGGCGCCGGCCTTAACAGCACGCAAGGCGTGACGCAGAGCGTGCGCGCGGCGGGCGATGGCAACACAGCCAACAACAACGTCGCGATCAACGTCAGCGAAGCCAGTCAGGCGCCGGCGCTGATGCCGTCGCAAGGCCAGGCGCTCGTCGCCGGGCAGACCATCACCGGCAGCAATGGCGCTGGCAGCGTCGCGGTAACAGCCAATGGCGGCGGCGTGCAAATGGCCATTCAGGCGAGCGGCAATCAGGGCACCGCACTGCAACAAGTCGCCCAGGGTGGACTGCTGCAAAACACCCGACTGCTGGGCAGTGCCAACGTGGTCAACAACCTCACGCAACTCAATGTCGTACTGAACAATAACGGCAGAAGCGCCGGTGCACTGGACTGCAACCTGACCCAACTCGGGGCCCTACGCAGTATCGGATATTGAACTACGCTGAGTCTCGATCATTGGGCTTAAAGGGACGGCTTATTCATGTATCGATCAGTATCACTGCGTGCCGCAGTGTGTTTGAGTACCCTTCTACCGGCGGCGATGTTGCAAGCAGCACCCGACGCCGATGTGGAAGCCCTGAAACGGGAACTTCTGGAACTGAAACAACGATACGAAGTACAACAACAAGCCTTGGCAGTCCTTGAACAACGGGTTCGCCAGGTCGAAGAACAGCCCGCCGCCCCACCGCCAAAACGCCTGGCCAAATCGCCATCGGACATGAAAGGCAATCGCGTCGCCACCGGAGCCGCTACCGGCACGGGTGCCGCCGCTGCATCGGGAGGCGCCGCCGGGGGCAGTGGCGCATCCTACGGGCAGTCGCTGGCCGATGATTCGCAACCGGCGCAAAGCGTTTCCAACCTGTACGACGAAGCCAGCGGCTTTTTCGGTGGCGGCAAATTCAGTTTCGAAACCGGCGTCACCTATTCGCGCTATGACACCCGCCAGTTGATCCTCAACGGCTTCCTCGCGCTGGATTCGATCTTTCTCGGCAACATCAACCTTGACCGGATCAAGGCCGATACCTGGACCCTCGACCTCACCGGCCGCTACAACTTCGATAATCGCTGGCAGTTCGACCTGAACGTGCCGGTGGTGTATCGCGAATCGACTTACCAGTCCGGTGGCGGCAATGAGGGCGCAGCCGGGGTCACCACCGAAGAAACCGTGACCAAGGATCCAACCATTGGCGACGTCAACTTTGGCATCGCTTATAAGTTCCTCGACGAGTCGGTCAACACCCCGGACGCCGTCGTGACCTTGCGCGTCAAAGCCCCAACCGGCAAGGACCCGTTCGGCATCAAGCTGCGCCCAACCAGTGCCAACTCGAACCTGTTCGTGCCCGACACCCTGCCCACCGGCAACGGCGTCTGGTCGATCACTCCGGGCATTTCGCTGGTCAAGACCTTCGACCCTGCGGTGCTGTTCGGCAGCCTGTCGTACACCCACAACCTGGAGGAGTCGTTCGACGACATCAGCTCCACCGTCAATCAGAAAACCCCAGGCAAGGTGCGCATCGGCGACAGCTTCCAGATCGGCGCCGGTATCGCTTTTGCCTTGAACGAGAAGATGAGCATGTCGTTCTCGGTATCCGACCTGGTGCAGCGCAAGAGCAAGCTGAAACAGGACGGCGGCGACTGGGAATCGGTCATTTCCAGCGACGCCAACGCCGGTTATTTCAATATCGGCATGACCATCGCGGCGACCGAAAACCTGACCATCGTGCCCAACCTGTCGCTGGGCATGACCGACGACGCCCCGGACTTTTCCTTCAGTCTGAAATTCCCGTACTACTTCTGAGTCTGCGGCAAACAACAAAGGCCCGTTGCGATCACCTCGCAACGGGCCTTTGTTGTTTACCCGCCCTAGCGGATCTGATGCTTGTGCAACAACCGATAAAACGTCGGCCGCGACACGCCGAGCACTTTGGCTGCAACGCTGAGGTTATCACTGTGCCGGTTCAGGACGTCGCACAGCGCCTGGCGTTCGGCGCGGGTCTTGTAGTCTTCGAGGGTGCCCATGGGCGTGGCGATCGAGTGCTGACTGATCAGCCCCAAATCACGCGCCTCGATCTGCCGGCCTTCGGCCAACACCAGTCCACGGCGCACGCGGTTGGCCAGCTCACGCACATTGCCCGGCCAGTCGTGCTTGCCCATGGCGATCAGCGCGTCTTCGCTGAAACTGCGTGGACGGCGCCCGGTTTCATGACTGTAGAAGTGGGAAAAGTGATTGGCCAGCATCGACAGATCGCCGTGCCGTTCGCGCAACGGCGCGGTCACCACTTGCAGGACGTTGAGGCGGTAATACAGATCTTCGCGAAAAAGTTTTTTCTCGATCGCGGCTTCGAGGTCGACGTGAGTTGCCGCCAGCACTCGTACATCCACCGGGATCGGCTGGCTGCCGCCGACGCGTTCGATGTGTTTTTCCTGGAGAAAGCGCAACAGATTGGCTTGCAGCTCCAGCGGCAGATCGCCGATCTCATCGAGAAACAGCGTGCCGCCATTCGCCGCTTCGATCCGCCCGACCTTGCGTTGATGCGCGCCGGTAAACGCGCCTTTCTCGTGGCCAAACAATTCCGATTGAATCAGATGCTCAGGGATGGCGCCGCAATTGATCGCCACGAAGGGCTTGCTGTGGCGCTGGGACTGACGGTGCAGCGTGCGTGCAACCAGTTCTTTGCCGGTTCCGCTTTCACCGCGAATCAGAACAGGCGATTCGGTGGGCGCCAGTTTGCTGAGCAACTTGCGCAGTTCGCGAATCGGCTTGCTGTCGCCCAGCAGCTCGTGCTCGGGCTGGTCGACATGAATCGTGCCCTGCCCGCGCAATCGCGCCATGCCGAACGCACGCCCGAGGGTGACCTGCACCCGCGAGACGTCGAACGGCAACGTGTGGAAATCGAAAAACCATTCACAGACGAAGTCGCCGACGTTCTGCAGACGCAGGACTTCCTGATTGAGCACGGCGATCCATTCGGTGCCGCTGCGGCTGATCAATTCCTTGACGGCTTCGGGTCGTTCGAGGTGAAACGGCTGTAGTCGCAGCAAACCGATGTCACAACTGCGCTCGGCGGCGTTCTCCAGTGAACAACTATCAACGTCCCAGCCAACCGCGCGTAATCCGGGCAATAAGCGGTGGCAGTCGTCGCATGGATCGACCACCAGTAAACGTCGTAACGCAGGCGCTTCGCTCATGACTGTTCCTTGGCGCCAAATAAAGGAAATGATTGAAAAAACAGTCATTTGGCAGACCCGACTGTAACACTAGCAAGATTTTGACAGCCCCTTGTATCGATTGCTTATAGGCGTCCAGTCAAACCGGTTATAAGAACGTGAGTTGTTAGTCAGCTATCGACTTAGTTGGTTTTTAAAAACTTTCACCATGCTTTCAAAAGACGGCTTCAAAACAGGATCTGAAAGAAACTTTGAAATTTCTTTGTTTCATGTGTGACCCGTTGCAGGGTTGCGTGCATCAGTACAAGTAACCAGCCGAACGGTAAGCCCAACCGACGGCACATCATTTGATTGGGCACGACAGAGAGAAGACCCCATGACCGCCCCGCTCCGTATCAACGAAGCTCTTCTGATTGCCAACCGCGCCTTCAAACCTTTCCACTGCGTGGCCTGGGCGCCGCAAGACGGCAATGGCGAACTGAGCCTGACCGTCGTCGACCGGACCAACTCGCACATCGGCCGCAAACAGATTCCAAGCAGCGCCTACTCCGACCCGGCGCAACTCGAGCAACTGCTGAAGCAGGCTCGCGCTGAACTCAGCGAAGAAGGTTACAGCCTGCAATCGTGGTCAATGCCACACTGAGAAGCAGTTCGTGCAGGTGACTTCGAAGTCATTCACCTCTGCGCTTAGTTGCAACCTTGTAAACTTCCACCCGCTTGTATAACTCTTCTCAAGCCGACCAGGCTTAATTGCTTGGTCGGCTTTCTTTTGGTTCAAGAAGACACTGTTCTGGCACAGTGCGACCGTCCATCCGTTAGTTATTACAGTTGTACTTCTCCCGGTTCAGGGATTGAATGTTCCGCTCGTGCAGTTACCCATCCGGTTCGCGGTCATGGTCAACTCGCAAGGAGATGCGTGCATGTCCACCCTCAACACTTTTGCCGTGCCGGCGTTACCAGCGACCGTCTCACCGTCGTTTACGCCTCGATCCGGGCCACTCGATAAAACCTTTGGTACTCAGGGCGTCGCCCAGGCGTACTTCGCGGGCAGCGTGTCCAGCCTGAGCGAAGACATTGCCCTCGATACACAGGGCCGAATCCTGGTCGCAGCGAAAGTCTGCGATGCGCGCGGCAGCCGATTTGGCCTGGCGCGCATGCTCGCCGACGGCTCCGCAGACCTGACCTTTGGCGAGCATGGCAGCGTGATCGACACCTTCGCCCGCGGGTTCGAAGCCACGGGCGGCAAAGTCAAAATGCTGCCGGACGGGCGCATTCTGCTGGCCGGCCTGCATTACGAAAACGCCCATCGCACCCTGCCCGCGCTGGCCTTGTTCGACGCGGACGGCAAAGCGGATTTGTCCTTTGGCGACAGCGGCCGTCAGGTGATACGTCTGCCGGGCAACCTGTCCATGGGCAGTCGCGATGCCTGGTTGCCACCGGGCGTGCCGGGGGCGGAAGCCTGCGACGTCGCGGTGCAGGACGACGGGCGAATTCTGTTGATCGCCAACCATCATTTCGAACTGGCCGACCATGCCGGCATGCTGATTCGCCTCATGCCCAACGGCAGCCTTGACGACACCTTCAATGGCCGCGGCTTTGTCATGATCCGTCATTTATTGCTCAACACCTGGCTGAGCAGTCTGTTACTGCAAAAGGACGGACGAATCGTGGTGGCCGGCTCCATCGATCTTCCCCAGGAAGGCTTGCTGGCGCGTTACCTGCCAGACGGCCGTCTCGATGAGTGTTTTGCCGTGGACGGTTTCATGGCGTTCAAGGCTGAGAACAAAAGCGTTCAGGTCAGTCGCGTACTCGAAGCGCCCGAGGCCTTGCAGTGTTTTGGCAGCGGCCGCGATCCGATCCGCTGCCTGACCTTCAGCCTCCACTCAAACGGCCGACCGGATATTCACCGCCAGGGTGGCCAGCCGCAACTTCTGCAGATCGGCCACAGCGGCTGCCAGTGGAGCACCGCTCAACGTTTGCCCGACGGGCGGATGATCGCGGCAGGCGCGACCATTGGCGGCGTCGAGGCTGATTTCATCGTTGCCCGCTACCTGAGCGACGGTCGCCTCGACCCGGCGTTCGGCAACGGCCATGGCTGGCTCCGTACGCGCCTTGGACGCAGCCTGGATTCGGCCAGTTCACTGGCCGTGCAGGCGGATGGCGGGATTCTGGTGGGTGGGTTTTCGCTGGACGGAAATTATCGGGCGGTGGTTGTGCGATATCTCGACCACTGAAAATACTGGCTGTACTTGATCTTCCCGAACGTATCCGGCAACTTGCGCGCTTCTATAAAAAAGGAGCAACCGATGTCCGGTTCGATGACCCAGGCGTTCGCGCAAAACTTTCTCGGGCATTCGCCACGCTGGTACAAGGCGACCATCGTTGGCTTCCTGATCCTCAATGCCGTGGTGCTGTTCAGCATCGGCCCGGTCGCCGCCGGCTGGTTGTTGGTGATCGAGTTCATCTTCACCCTGGCCATGGCGCTCAAGTGTTACCCGTTGATGCCCGGCGGCTTGCTGCTGGTTGAAGCGCTGCTGCTGAAGATGACCACGCCGCAGGCGCTCTACGATGAATTGGTGCACAACTTTCCGGTAATCCTGCTGCTGATGTTCATGGTCGCAGGCATCTACTTCATGAAAGACCTGCTGCTGTTCCTGTTTTCGCGGCTGCTGCTGGGCGTGCGTTCAAAAGCGGTGCTGGCGCTGATGTTCTGCTTTCTCTCGGCATTTCTCTCGGCGTTTCTTGATGCGCTGACCGTAACGGCGGTGATCATCAGCGCCGGTGTAGGCTTCTACTCTGTCTATCACCGCGTCGCGTCCGGCAACGATCCGCGCCAGGACAGCGAATTCGCTGACGATGCGAACCTGCCGAAATTGCACCACGACGATCTTGAGCAGTTCCGCGCGTTTCTGCGCAGCCTGTTGATGCACGGTGCGGTGGGTACGGCGCTGGGCGGTGTCTGCACGCTGGTGGGCGAGCCGCAGAACCTGTTGATCGGCCATGAAATGGGCTGGCACTTCGGCGAGTTCTTTACCAAGGTTGCCCCGGTTTCGCTGCCAGTGCTGGCGGCCGGTCTGGTGACATGCGTGTTGCTGGAGAAGCTGCGCTGGTTCGGCTACGGCACGTTGCTGCCGGACAACGTGCGTGGCGTTCTGGCTAACTACGCCGCTGAGGACAATGCCGAACGTACGCCCCGCCAACGTGCGGCGCTGCTGGTGCAAGGTGCTGCGGCATTGATTCTGATCGCCTGCCTGGCCATGCACGTCGCTGAAGTCGGCCTGATCGGTTTGATGGTGATCGTGCTGATCACCGCGTTTACCGGCATCACCGACGAGCATCGTCTGGGCAGCGCGTTCAAGGAAGCCATGCCGTTCACCGCGTTGCTGGTGGTATTTTTCGCGGTAGTGGCGGTGATTCATGACCAGCAGCTGTTCGCGCCGTTGATTCAATGGGTGCTGGCGCTGCCGGTCGAGCAGCAGCCGGGCATGCTGTTCATTGCCAACGGCTTGCTGTCGGCGATCAGCGACAACGTGTTCGTCGCAACGATTTACATCACCGAAGTGAAGCAGGCGTTCCTTGCCGGGCACATGAGCCGCGAGCACTTCGAAACGCTGGCCATTGCCATCAATACCGGGACCAACCTGCCGAGCGTGGCAACGCCGAACGGCCAGGCGGCGTTTCTGTTCCTGCTGACCTCGGCGATTGCACCGCTGGTGCGCCTGTCGTACGGGCGGATGGTGTGGATGGCGGTGCCGTACACCGTGGTGATGGGAGGCCTGGGCTGGTATGCGGTGAGCTACTGGCTCTGATCTTCACCGTATAAGTCTTCTGGGAGTCAACCTGCGGGCTCCCAGACGGACTGTCAAAACGAAGAACCCTGTGGGAGCCAGCCTGCTGGCTCCCACATTGGCTTTCGGTGAATTCAGCGAGGGAGAATGTACTTCTCGATCGCCTGAGCCACACCGTCTTCGGTGTTGGCCGCCGTAACCACGTCGGCCTGACGCTTCACCGCTTCCTCCGCCTGGCCCATGGCAATCGACAAGCCTGCACACTTGAACATTGCCGGATCATTGCCACCGTCACCGATTGCCGCCGTTTGCTCCAGCGGCACGCCCAGGTATTCGGCAATCGTCGTCAGCGCCGTGCCTTTGTTGGCTTCCAGCGCCGTGACATCCAGATACACCGGTTGCGAGCGCGAGACTTGCGCCATACCGTTGACCTTCGGCAGCAGCTGCGCCTCAAGCTCAATCAGCAATTGCGTGTTGTTGCTGGTGGCGACGATCTTGTCGATACGCTGCAAGTACGGTTCGAAACTCTCCACCACTACCGGCGGATAGCCGAGGCCGTGCTGCTCGCGCGGGACCATCGGCCCGTGCGGATCCTTGAGCAGCCAGTCGCCGCCGCTGAACACCCAGACTTCGACGTCCGGCTGATCGGCAAACAGTGCCAGTGCGATAAGCGCTGTGGTCGCCGGCAAATAGTGCGCAGCCAACAGCGTGCCGTCCGGCTTGACGATAGTCCCGCCGTTGAACGCCGCTGTCGGCAGATCCACGCCCAAGGCTTCGATCTGCTGCAACATGGCTCTGGGCGGGCGGCCAGTGGCGAGGCTGAACAGCACGCCCGCCTCACGCAGCGACCGCACCGCATCAAGGGTGCGCTGGCTCAGCGTGTGATCGGGCAACAACAGCGTGCCGTCCATGTCGCTGAGCAAAAAACGGATGGGTTGTTTCGGCACGTCACTCATCCGAGGCCATGCCAGACGCGACCATCGCGAGTCAGTAGTTCTTCGGCGGCCTGCGGGCCGTCTTCACCGGCGGCGTAATGCTGCACGCTGGCATCCTGCTGCCAGGCATCGAGGAACGGTTGCACGGCGCGCCAGCCGTTCTCGATGTTGTCGGCGCGCTGGAACAGCGTTTGATCGCCGGTCAGGCAGTCGTAGATCAGGGTTTCGTAACCGGTCGAGGCCTGCATCTCGAAAAAATCCTTGTAGGCAAAACCCAGCTCGATGTTGGCCATGTTCAGCGCCGGCCCCGGCCGCTTGGCCAGCAGGTCGAACCACATGCCTTCGTTCGGCTGGATCTGGATACGCAGGTAGGTCGGTTGCAACTCATCGACTTCGGTGTCGCGGAACTGCGCATACGGCGCCGGTTTGAAACAGATGACAATCTCGGTGTCGCGCACGCTCATGCGCTTGCCGGTGCGCAGGTAGAACGGCACGCCGACCCAGCGCCAGTTGTCGATCATCACCTTCAGCGCCACGTAGGTTTCCGTGGTGCTGTCCGGCGAAACGTTGGGCTCCTCGCGGTAGGCGCTCAACGGTTTGCCGTCGATCGCGCCGGCGCTGTACTGGCCGCGTACCGAATTGGCCCGTGCCTCCTCGACCGACCAGGGACGAATCGCCCCCACGACCTTGGCCTTCTCGCCGCGCACCGCATCGGCGCCGAACGCGGCCGGCGGCTCCATGGCAACCATTGCCAGCAACTGGAACAAGTGATTGGGCACCATGTCGCGCAGTGCGCCGGTGTGTTCGTAAAAACTGCCACGGGTCTCGACACCGACGGTTTCGGCGGCGGTAATCTGCACGTGGTCGATGTAGTGATTGTTCCAGAATGCTTCGAACAGGCTGTTGGAGAACCGGCTGACGAGAATGTTCTGCACGGTCTCCTTGCCCAGATAATGGTCGATCCGATAGATCTGCTTCTCGGACATCACCTTGAGCAGACAGGCGTTCAGCGCTTCGGCGGTTTGCAGATCGGAGCCGAACGGCTTCTCGATCACCACCCTTCTGAATGCCTCGGGGGTTTCTTCGAGCAATTTGGCAGCGCCGAGGCGGCGGACGACTTCGCTGAAGAAACGCGGCGCGGTGGCCAGATAGAACACCGCATTGCCGGTGCCGCTGTCGGCGATTTTCGCCGCCAGTGCTGAATAGGTGCTGTCGTCCAGAAAATCGCCCTGGACGTAGCTGATACCTTTGGCGAGCTTGGCCCACAAGGCCGGATCAAGCATCTGACCGCCCTTGCCGACCTTGGCCGCCGCTTCACTGCGAATGAAGTCCTCGAGCTTTTGCGCGAAGGCTTCATCGGTAATTGCGTTGTGGTCAACGCCGACGATCCGCAGATTGTCGTCAAGCAAGCCGTCGCGACTGAGGTTGTACAGCGCCGGCATCAGCAAGCGCTTGACCAGGTCGCCGTGGGCACCGAACAGAAACAGCGTGGTCGGTGGTGCGGGTTCTGCCTTGGACTTTCTGCGGATCGTTCGGGTCATTTCTTCGGTGTCTCCACGTGGCCGCCGAAGCCGAAGCGCTGCGCGGAGAGAATCTTGTCGCCGAACGTGCCCTGACCGCGCGAACGGTAACGCGAGAACAGCGAGTTCGACAGCACCGGTACCGGCACCGCTTGCTCCATGGCTGCCTCGATGGTCCATTGGCCTTCGCCGCTGTCCGCCACGGAGCCGGAAAAACCGTCGAGTTTCGGGTCGCTGGCCAGCGCATCGGCAGTCAGGTCGAGCAACCACGACGACACCACGCTGCCGCGACGCCAGACTTCGGCAATGTCGGCCACGTTCAGATCGAAACGCTGATCTTCCGGCAGACGTTCACTGGATTTGGTCTTGAGAATGTCGAAGCCTTCAGCGAAGGCCGCCATCATGCCGTACTCGATACCGTTGTGAATCATCTTCACGAAGTGCCCGGCACCGGCAGGGCCGGCATGGATGTAACCGTGCTCGGCGCGCGGATCGTCAGACTTGCGGTCCCTGGTGCGCGGGATGTCACCCATGCCCGGCGCCAGAGCAGCAAACAACGGGTCGAGGCGTTGCACGGTTTCGGCATCGCCGCCGATCATCATGCAATAGCCACGCTCCAGGCCCCAGACGCCGCCGGAGGTGCCGACATCGATATAGTGCAAGCCCTTCTCGGCCAGGGTCTTGGCCCGGCGAATGTCATCCTTATAGTTGGTGTTGCCGCCGTCGATGATGGTATCGCCGGCTTCGAGCAGATCGCTCAGGGTGTTGATGGTGTCTTCGGTCGGTGCGCCGGCCGGTAGCATGACCCAGACCGCACGCGGCTTGGCCAGCCCGGCAACCAGTGCCGGCAGATCGGCGACGCCGGTGGAGCCCTCGGCGACCAGGTTATCGATGAAAGCGGTATTGCGGTCGTAAACAACGGTGGTGTGACCGTTGAGCATCAGACGTCGCGCAATATTGCCGCCCATGCGGCCCAGTCCAATAATCCCGAGTTGCATGTGCTGATGCTCCTTACTACAAATAAATATATGTCATTGGTTATAGCCCAACGCGACTGATGGAGGTTAGTCCAGAGCGTTGCGATGAAGTTTCCGGGCATTGTGCCCGATCCAGACTGATAACGCCGCAAATCGCGCCGAAGACACACCGACCATGAAAAATAAAAAAGTTCCATAAATGGGCAAAAGAAATCAAAATTGGCGCCGATAGTAAGTCACCACCTCAGATCAGGGGTGGCTTACAGTTGATGCACGCCATTTGCGAGGTGAGCAATGGGCACAGTACACACAGCAATGCCGCCACAAACCCTGTACGTCACGATCCGTCGTGATGAGTTGCGTCAGTTGAAGGACGAACGCGACCAGTTGAAGCAAGAGCTGGCGCAGTTGCGCCTGTTGACCCAGGGCTCGCAGCCGCAACCCTTCCCGGTCGTTCAGCGTCACCCCCACGCCTGATCCCCGCCTGATTCGGGAACGGCAGCCGCGGTTCCCGACATGATGCCCCAGCCCCTTAGCGGGCTAAACGCGCGTCAAATAACAAACTTTTCACATCAGTCTGGTGATACTGCGCCGCATTCTGGTCGTACCTGCGCGTACGGCCTCCGTTCGTCGGTTTCACGGATGTCCCGGCGGTGGTTGTAACCAGAGCTGGAGCGCCGAATGGCATTGTTCAAACGCAGCAAAACGACTGCGACAGGTTTTGATTGGGCCGGACTTCTCTGGCTGTTCGTATTCTTCTGGTACTTCTCGGGTATCACCCAACTGCTGATTCAACTGACCGGCACCTCGGGCTTCACCGGGTTCCGTCAGGCCTTTGTCATGAGCGCGATCTGGCTGGCGCCGATGCTGCTGTTTCCCAAGCGCACCAAATTGCTCGCGGCGATCATCGGTGTGGTGCTGTGGGCCTGTTCGATGGCCAGCCTTGGCTATTTCTTCATTTACGAGCAGGAATTCTCGCAAAGCGTCATCTTCATCATGTTCGAGTCGAACGTGTCCGAAGCCGGCGAATACATGACGCAGTACTTCGCTTGGTGGATGGTGCCGGCGTTCCTTGCGCATACCGCGTTTGCCTATTTCCTGTGGACCCGTCTGCGCCCGGTGTACATGCCGCGTGGCCGCGCCTTCGTCGCAGCCATGGCGATCCTGATTGCCGTGATCGGCTACCCGCTGGTCAAACAGACCTTGCGCATGGGTACCTTTGAGCAAGGCTTCGAAAAATTCGAAACCCGCATCGAGCCGGCGGTGCCGTGGCAGATGGTGGTGGCGTATCACCGTTATCAGGAAACCCTCGCCGACATGCAGGGCATGCTGCACAACGTCAGCAAGATCCCACCGTTGAAGAACCTCCAGGATGCCTCGGGCGATCAGCCCAAGACCCTGGTGCTGGTGATCGGCGAATCGACCAACCGCCAGCGCATGAGTCTTTACGGCTATCCGCGCAACACCACGCCGGAACTGGACAAGCTCAAGGATCAACTGGCGGTGTTCGACAACGTCGTCACCCCTCGCCCGTACACCATCGAGGCGTTGCAGCAGGTGTTGACCTTCGCTGACGAACTGCATCCGGATCTGTACCTGTCGACGCCCTCGCTGGTCAGCGTGATGAAGCAGGCCGGCTACAAGACGTTCTGGATCACCAACCAGCAGACCATGACCAAGCGCAACACCATGCTCACGACCTTTTCCGAACAGGCCGACGAGCAGGTGTACCTCAACAACAACCGTAACCAGAACGCCGCGCAATACGATGGCGACGTGATCGAGCCGTTCAACAAGGCCCTGGCCGATGCCGCACCACGCAAGCTGATCGTCGTGCATTTGCTCGGCACACACATGAGCTACCAGTACCGTTATCCGCCGACCTTCGACAAGTTCAAGGACCGCGACGGCGTGCCGGCCGGTGTGCGTGACGACCAGGTGCCGACCTACAACAGCTACGACAATGCGGTGCTGTACAACGACTTCGTCGTTTCGAGCCTGATCAAGGATTACGCCAAATCCGATCCGAACGGCTTTTTGCTGTACCTCTCCGACCACGGCGAAGACGTGTTCGACTCGGTCGGCCACAAGACCCTCGGTCGTAACGAAAACAAACCGACCGCGCCGATGTACACCATCCCGTTCATGGCCTGGGCCTCGCCGAAGTGGAAAGAAAACCACGACTGGAACTTCGCCGGCGACCTTGACCGCCCTTACAGCAGCTCGCATCTGATCCACACCTGGGCCGACATGGCCGGGTTGAGCTTTGACGAACTCGACCGCAGCAAGAGCCTGGTCAGCGACAGCTTCAAGGAACGGCCGTTGTTGATCGGCGACCCGTACCAGACCGCGCAACGGGCGTTGATCGACTTCAGTCTGATGAAGCCGAAAAAGCCCGATGCGAATGTTGCGCAAGCGACCGAGCAATAAAACGAAGGGGCCTCAGCGGCCCCTTTTTTTCGTCCCCGAAACATCTACAAATAACAATATTTCTCGTTTGAGCCTAAATCCACGCCCCACCCTTCGTCTTTGAACCAACGGAATTTTCCCTTCGAAGACAAGGAGTCGGCTGCGATGTTCGCGCCCATTACCCGTTCCATGACCCTCACGCTCGGCCTTTGCGGCGCGGCGATCAGCCCTGATCTGCTGGCGCAAAACCAGGCTGAAGAGCAACCTTCGCCGGCCGGTTCGGCGCTTGAACTGGCGGCGACCAGCGTCACCGCTCAAGGCCTGGGCACCACCACCGAAAACACCGAGTCCTATACCACCGGCGCGATGAGCACCGCGACGCGGTTGAACCTGTCGATCAAGGAAACCCCGCAATCGGTGTCGGTGATCACTCGTCAGCAAATGGATGATTTCAAACTCGGTACGTTGTCCGAGGCCATGCGCCAGACCACCGGCGTGGTGGTGCAGCACCTGGATTCGGATCGGGTCAGTTATTCTTCGCGCGGCTATGCGATCAGTAATTTCCAGATTGACGGGATGCTCAATACCTTCGATCGCATGAAGTCTGATTCGGACACCATCATCTACGACCGCATCGAAGTGGTTCGCGGGGCCACGGGACTGACCACCGGGGCCGGCGATCCATCGGCGACGATCAACATGGTGCGCAAGCGCCCGACCGCGCAATGGCAGGCGCTGGCCGGGGTCAGTGGCGGCAGCTATGACAATTACTACAGCTACGTCGATGTCGGCGGCCCGCTGGCGTTTGACGGTCGCTTGCGTGGGCGCAGCGTGCTGGCTTACCGCGACAGCCAGTCGATCAAGGACAAATACGCGCAGCAACGCGAGGTTGGCTATGGCGTGCTCGAAGCAGACCTGACAGATTCAACTGTACTCGCGGTGGGTTACGACTATCAGAACAAGCACGTGCAAGGCTCGTCCTGGGGCACGGTGCCCTATTGGAATGCCGATGGCAGCAAGGCCGGATTGGGTCGCTCGACCAACATGGCGACGTCGTGGAGTTCCTGGCCGCTGCAAGACAAAACCGCCTTCGCCACCCTCGATCAGCAACTGGCGGGCGGCTGGCATCTGAAAGCGGCTTACACCCATCGCCAAAGCGATACCGACGGCAAGGTGTATTTCGGCGGCGCGGGTTTCCCCGAGGCCGACCGCAGCGGCATGCTCGCGTATACCTCGCACATGATCGGCACGCAAAAAATGCAGGCCTATGACTTCAACGTGTCAGGCCCCTACGCCTTGTTCGGCCGCGAACACGAAATGATGTTCGGCTACGGCGAGGCCGAGCGGCGTTCGAATTCCCCCTACACCATCGCTGGCGCGCGTCCCGACGATTACGGGACCATCCGCGACTGGAAGTACATGGGCAACATCGGCAAGTTCAGCGACACCGTCACTGATCTCACTGGATCCAAGGACGACACGCGGCAAAAGGCCGGCTACATCGCCACACGCTTGAGCCTCACTGATGACCTGCACGCCGTGCTGGGCAGCCGCTACGGCAGTTGGCAAGCATCGAGCACCAGTAACAGTTACGACGCCGACCGCCAACTGACCAAGGTCGATTACACCAGCCAAAAACAGAACGATATCTGGACGCCTTATGCCGGACTGCTCTACGACCTGACACCGCAATACACGGCCTACGTGAGTTACACCGACATATTCAAACCCCAGGGTAATCGCGACAAGAATCGCCAGTACATCGACCCGGTGGTCGGCAAGAACTATGAGCTGGGCCTCAAGGGCAGTTTGCTCGAGGAGCGTCTGAACGTTGCCACAGCGTTGTTCTGGAGCAAGCAGGACAACGTCGCCGAGGTGGACAACACCGCACCGCCCGATCCGGTGACGCGTGAGCAGTTCTACAAATCCGGCGGCAAGGGCAACAAGGTCAACGGTTTTGAAGCAGAAGTCTCTGGTGAGATCCTGCGCGGCTGGAACATGACGGCCGGTTACACCTATACCCATTCAGTCAACGGCAGCAGTGAGCGCAGCAACACCAGTGAGCCGATGAATCTGCTGCGCGTGTCGACGGCGTATCGCCTGCCGGGTGAATGGCAGGCGCTGACTGTCGGCGGTGCGGTGAATTGGCAGAGCGATGTATACGGCATTTCGACCCGGCCGGTCGGGGATGACCAGGAAACGGCACGGATCAAACAGAGCGCCTACACCGTGGTGAATCTGATGTCGCGTTACGAGTTTGATCGGCACCTGTCGGCGTCGCTGAACGTCAACAACCTGTTCGACAAGAAGTATTACGACAACGTCGGTTTCTACAACGGTGTTTATTGGGGCGACCCGCGCACGCTGACCGTCAGTCTTGACTGGAAGCTCTGACCCGCTCCCCCCTGATCGTTCCCACGCGGGAGCGTGGGAACGATCATGCTCTGGCGCTGTGTGCATTCAGCGCTCTGCAACATGCTGCAAAACTCACCCTGAGCGGGCGTTAACCCCGGGTTAATTCACACGATAGAGACTCCTCTCGAGTTTTGCTTCATGGATGAAACGGCTCCCACTTGTTCAGTAGGAGGCACCATGAAAATCTCTACCCTCATCCTTGCCGGGCTGTTTGCCCTGGGTTCTGCCAGCGTCTTCGCCGAGGGCGGCGCTGAGCGCATGCGCTATTACTACGACAACTTCCCGGTTCACCAGAGCCAGAGCGCGCAACAGAGCGACGCCAGCGCGAAAGAAATTCGCGTTCCCGCCGACCAGACCGCGCAAGTGACCGAGTCTTACCTCGACCGGGATTGACCGAGCAACCGATGGACCTTCCGCGGCTCCGCTCTGGCCCGGGAGATGACAGTTGAGGCGCCCTTTTTGGGGCGCCTTTTTTTTGTGTTTCATTCAGTCGATTAGTCAGGATTGGATGTCCGGCTTTTCATTTGTGGTGAATTCGCCCCTCACCCCAGCCCTCTCCCCTTGGAGAGGGAGCCGATTTGTGGTTTTTTTCAAACCTGAGTTCGGCTCGATATTTCAGGTCGGCGTACCTTGCCCAATCACCTCGGTCAGTCCCCTCTCCCTCTGGGAGAGGGTTAGGGTGAGGGGCTTTCAGGCTTTCAGATCCTTTACCCAGAACAGCATGCGCCCGTGATTCGGGTCGAACATCCCCGGCGCGAAGCCGAACTTGCGGTACGACTGCTGCGCGATGGCATTGCCTTCCAGTACTTCGAGGGTAATTTTGCAGCAGCCGCGCTGGCGCGAGATTTCTTCGACTTTCTGCAGCATTTTCTGACTCAGGCCCAAGCCGCGGAACTGGCTCACGACTACCACGTCGTGGACATTGACCAGCGGTTTGCAGGCGAAGGTCGAGAAGCCTTCGAAGCAGTTGACCAGCCCCGCCGGTTCGCCGCCAACGAAGGCCAGTACGCTGAAGGCGTGTGGGCGGCGGGCGAGTTCTTCGGGTAGTCGGCGCAGCAGGTCCGGGTCGAGCGAGTGACCGCCGCCCATGGGGTCTTCTGCGTAGTGGTTGAGCACAAGGCCGATGGCTTCGGCGTGCGTTGGGTTGGTGTAGCTGGCCTGAAGTACCAGAATTTCTGCGGAATCCATTTCCATCCCCGAACAGACAAAAGCCCCGGCACGCAAGGTACGCGCTGATAGGCTGCCTGACCTTAACGCGGCCACATACCGGTGAGCAACCGGCAAATCCTCAGGATCAGGCGTGGCCCCAGATCAATTCCTCGGTCCAGCCGAGTTCGGCGAAGTCTGCAGCACGCAACGCGCTTTCGCCGGCGCAGAAGAATTCGTCCAGTTGCGGCGGTTCCACCGAAGTATCGCTGAGCATCGCGTGCACCTGGCCGCGGTGATGGATCTGATGTTCGAACAGATGCGACAGCAAGCGCAGGCGGCTGTCGTGCTGGGGCGTGTCGCGGGCAATGGTGACGATGCGGTTCAGCTCGGCATCGCGCAGTTGCTCGCAGTAGGCGATCAGCCGACGGTCGACGTGAGCCTGTTCTTCACGCAGTTGAACGGTGTCAGTGAACGGTTCGTCGGCATTGAAAAAAACATGACAGTCAG
Organism: Pseudomonas sp. 15C; assembly: GCF_055484735.1. NCBI lineage: Bacteria > Pseudomonadati > Pseudomonadota > Gammaproteobacteria > Pseudomonadales > Pseudomonadaceae > Pseudomonas > Pseudomonas sp. 15C. The sequence continues at coordinate 43,219 of NZ_JBUDGD010000044.1, forward strand.
GATGCGGTTCAGCCCCGCGCAATTCGCGCTCCAGCGCATCGACGTAAAACCAGTCGCACGTCAGGATGTGGTTCAGCGTCAGGCGAATATTCGGGAAAAAACTCACCCGCGGCGCCGCAAGATCCGCCGCGCCGAGTTGGCTCCAGGCCTTGGCCAGACGATGATTGGCCCAGGCATTCTGATAAGCCATGGTCAGCAAATGATGGGACAACGGTTGGCTCATGTCGGCGCCCTCTTCATTTCAAGCTTCGGCAAAGCGCTGCAGTTGCATTTCCTGCAAACGACTCAGGGTGCGGCGGAACGGGAATTCCAGGTAACCCTCGGTGTACAGCGCGTCCATCGGCACTTCGGCCTCAACGTACAGCGGCACTCTGCGGTCGTAGCACTCGTCGACCAATGCAATGAACCGCCGCACGCCGTCGTCATGTACGGACAACTGCGGCAGCTCTCGATCACCCGCCACTACGCGCTCGGCGCCGTCTTCCGTGCCACGGGCAATGCGCCCTTCGCGTTTGCGCGCGCTGAGGTTCGGCACCTCGCTCAACAGAATAGCCCGATAGCGGTCGCACAGCGCGATGAAGTCCATGGCGGCGAACGGCTGCTCGCACAGGTCGGCGTAACGACACCACAACACCGATTCACTGGCCCGCACCACGTTCAATTGGCGATGACCGACTGACACCGGTTCGGCGGTGGCCGGCTCACCGGCGGCCAGCGCCTGGAAGACATCCTCCAGCGCACTGAGCGATGACGCGGCCACAAAGTAACGTTGCAGACCCGCCCCCGGATGCAAGCGATGATCCTCAGCGCCGTTCACGGCAACCACCCGCATATGCGCCTTGATCGCGGCAATCGCCGGGACGAAACGGTCTCGGTTGAAACCATCGGCGTAGAGATCGTCCGGCGGCAGGTTGGACGTGCAGACAATCACCACGCCCTCATCGAACATCACCTGAAACAGCCGCCCGAGAATGATCGCGTCGCCGATGTCGTTGACGAACAACTCATCGAAACACAGTACTTTGACTTCTGCAGCCAGCTCTTTGGCCAGCGCCCGAAGCGGATCGGCAATCCCGGTCAACTGGAACGAGCGCTGATGCACCCAGCCCATGAAGTGATGGAAATGCTGCCGGCGCGCTGGCACCCGCAGGCTTTGGTAGAACTGGTCCATGAGCCAGGTCTTGCCGCGCCCGACCGGGCCCCACAGATAAACGCCGGTGACCGTACGGGCACCGGCGTGCAGCGCTTCGTGACATTTTTGCAGGGCCCAGACCGCGTGTTCCTGGGCTTCATCCTGGACGAAGCCGTTGTATTGAACGGCGTGTTGCCAGGCGCTTAAGGGGGAGTCGAAAGTCATGCGCAGCAGTATGCCACGATGGCTACAGGGAAATATCCAGCCGGGCGATTTTCCCCTGTTCGTTCAACCGGAACGTATAGCGCAGCTGTGCCGGGCTACCGGGGAACGTGCCAGAGATCAGCCCCTGTACCAGCACTTTCCCGGTGCGCTGCTGCACATCGAGCACTTCAACACGAGGCTGATAGCGTTGTCCGGTGTCGCGCATCCATTGGGCGATGGCTTGCGGGCCGACCTGATGCAGGCCTTCATCGAACACGTTGGCATCCTCGGCGAAAAAACTGGCGACCTGCGACGTGTCGCGTGCGTTGGCCGCATCGATATACGCAGCAATCGCCGGGGCCAGTGTTGAGGCGGGATGGGACATGGTGGCAGCTCCTTGTTGTGTGGTTCTGCGACCATCCTAAAACAGCGTTGTGTCAGTTTTTGTCAGGAGTGAAACGGCCGTCCTCGTCCAGTTGCATCTGTTTGCGCCAGATACGCAGCAGGTCGCTGCGCCGGCCCGGATAAGCCTCGCCCTGTGGATTTGCAGCGCTGATCCGGTCAGTCCGAAATGTGCGATAGGCACCGCGTAACTCACACCACGCGACAATGATCCGCACCTCATTGAGAAAACCCAGCGCCAAGGGCCAGATCAGCCGCTGAGTCGGCACCTGGTGCGCGTCGGCGTAATCGATGTGCAGTTTGGCCTGGTCGCGGATCGCGTGGCGAAACACGTTCAACGGCACGGCGTTCTGCGGGAAACCGTAGCCCGGCGGCCCCGGCAGCACTGTTGGATTGCGCAGTGCCTCCTGAGCCTGCGGATCGAGCACGGCGGCGATCTTGGCCAAGGCATCCGCCGCCGCTTTGCTCAGTATTTCATCGCCACGCTGATCAACGTAGCGCAAACCGAGAACGATGGCTTCGGTCTCGTCGGCATTGAGCATCAGCGGTGGCAGGAACAGGCCGTTGCGCAGCACATAGCCGATCCCCGCCTCGCCCTGAATTGGCGCGCCGAGGGCCGTCAACTCGGCGATGTCGCGGTAGAGCGTGCGCTCGGACACCTGCAGCTCGGCGGCCAGGGTAGCGGCAGTCACCGGGCGTTTCTTGCCGCGCAGCACTTGCAGCAGGGTCAACAGTCGGGTGGTACGCGACACGATGGCGGACTCAGGTTGGAAAGAGGTCTGAGATTAGCAGAGGTTGGAGTCAGAAAATGGCAGGAGCTTGGGGCGCAGCAAGATCGTTTCCACGCTCCGGCGTGGGAACGTCTCTACGGCGCTCCGCGTTTGGTTCTGTATGGGGCGCGGAGCGTCCCGGGCTGCATCCCACGCAGGAGCGTGGGAACGATCACGCCCGCAAAAGCTGACCTTTCGGGCAGTTATTGCTCGTTGCCCTCACCGCCCGCTTACGGCATCCTGCGCCTCCATTTTCTGACCCGGCCCCGCCTCGCAGCGCGCAAAACACCATGACCGCCTCTGAAAACACCCCGCGCAACAATGACCTGATCTACGGCCTCAACGACCGCCCGCACCTGACTGCCACCGTGTTTGCCGCGCTGCAACACGTACTGGCCAGCTTCGTCGGGATCATCACGCCGACCCTGATCATGGGCGGCGCCCTCGGTCTGCAAAGTGAAATCCCTTATCTGATCAGCATGGCGCTGTTCGTTTCCGGGCTCGGCACGTTCGTCCAGGCCAAGCGCTTCGGCCCGGTCGGTTCCGGCTTGCTGTGTCTGCAAGGTACGAGTTTTTCCTTTATCAGCGTGATTCTCAGCGCCGGGTTCATGGTCAAGGCGCGCGGTGGCGGCACCGACGAAATCCTCTCGACGATCTTCGGCGTGTGCTTTTTCGCCGCGTTCATTGAGGTGGTGCTGAGCCAGTTCATCGGCAAATTGCGCATGCTGATCACCCCGGTGGTCACCGGCACGATCATCACCTTGATGGGCCTGTCGCTGATCAAAGTGGCGATGACCGACATTGCCGGCGGCTTTGGCGCAGCCGACCTGGGCGCGGCCAGCCATGTGTTTCTGGCGGCGCTGGTGATCGGCACCATTGTCGTGCTGAACCGGGTCGACGTACCGTTCCTGCGCCTGGGTGCGATCGTCATCGGCCTGACCCTCGGCTACGTCGTCGCCTGGCTGATGGGCACGGTGGATTTCACCACGATGCCCGCCGTGCCGCTGGTCAGTGTGCCGGTGCCGTTCAAGTACGGCTTCAATTTCGACTGGGTGGCGTTCGTGCCGGTGGCGGTGATTTTCCTCGTTTCGCCACTGGAAGCGGCCGGCGATCTGACTGCCAACTCGATGATCTCGCGGCAACCGGTGAAAGGTCCGCTGTACATTCGCCGGATCAAATCCGGCCTGCTTGCTGACGGCCTCAACTCCGCCATGGCCGCGGTGTTCAACAGCATGCCGATGGTCACCTTCGCGCAGAATAACGGAGTCATTCAGCTCACTGGCGTGGCCAGCCGCTACGTTGCGTTTTTCATTGCCGGATTGCTGGTGATTCTCGGCTTGTTCCCGATGATCGGTGCGGTGCTGCAATTGATGCCGAAACCGGTGCTCGGCGGCGCCGAACTGGTGATGTTCGGCACCGTCGCCGTGGCCGGGATCAAGATCCTCGCCGAAGCGGGCCTGCATCGGCGCAATATGCTGATTGTGGCGATTTCGCTGGGCATGGGCCTGGGCATCGCGGCGGTCCCGGAAGTACTGCGCGAACTGCCGCAGGCGCTGCGCAATATCTTCGAATCGCCAATCACCGTCGGCGCGCTGTGCGCGATCGTGCTGAATATCTTCCTGCCGGAGGAATTCATCGAACTGGAAGAAGACGACTTCGACCCCGAAGCTTCTATTCTTCAGGTTATGGAAAACCCCGACGTGCCAGCCAAAGCTGAACCTGGCCCAACGGCGACTGTCGCACAAGAGAACCGCTGACGTCCGGCCTTGAAAAAGGGCTGAACCGACAGGCCGGTTCAGCCCTTTTTTCGAGAGACCGTTTATGCGCCGTCTTCACGCCCTGATTTTGTCGTTGCTGCTGTTATCCCTGAGCGCCTGTGCGCTGTTCCCCAATCGAGATCCGGTCAATATCAACGTGGTCGGTCTCGAACCGTTGCCGAGCCAGGATCTGGAAGTACGCTTCGCGATCAAACTGCGCGTACAGAATCCCAACGAAACCGCCATCGACTACAACGGCATCGCCCTCGATCTGGACGTCAACGGCCATTCACTGGCCTCCGGCGTGAGCGATCAAAGCGGCTCGATCCCGCGCTTTTCCGAAACCATCGTCAGCGTACCGGTGAGCATTTCCGCATTCTCGGTCCTGCGTCAGACCCTGGGCCTGAGCCAGACCCAAACCCTCGACAACCTGCCTTACGTCCTGCGCGGCAAACTGGCCGGGGGACTGTTCGGCACTATGCGGTTTGTGGACAGCGGCACGTTGAGTGTGCCCAGGGCGAGTGCCGCTAAGTGGTAACAAACGCCTCGCTCCCACCGGGTTTCGAGTCAACCGGCAGTCAGTTGTTGAAACGCACGCCGGGTTTGGCGCGTTCATCGACGGATAATTCGAACACATCCGGCCGCGCATAGTGGCCGACCACGTCGTAGTCGTAACGCGCGCGCACCAGTTCGTCGGTGTCGATTTCAGCCGTGAGCAGGCCCGCTTCGCCGCGTAACGGTCCTGCCAGCACGTCACCCATCGGCCCGACAATCACGCTGCCGCCGGCAATCAGCGGGCGGTCTGCCGGCCAGTTGGCAATGTCAACGCCCAGTTCGTTCGGCGAGGCCTGGACCTGGCAGGCGCTGACCACAAAGCATCGGCCTTCATGGGCAATGTGGCGCATGCTCACTTGCCACATTTCGCGCTCATCGACCGTTGGTGCGCACCAGACCTCGATGCCTTTGGCGTACATCGCCGTGCGCAGCAGCGGCATCATGTTTTCCCAGCACACTACCGCGCCAAGCTGGCCGACCTGGGTGTCGAAAACCGGCAAGGTCGAGCCATCGCCCTTGCCCCAGATCAGCCGTTCGGTGCCGGTGGGCATGAGTTTGCGGTGTTTACCGACCAGCCCGGCCTGCGGGTCGAAATACAGGACGGTGCAATACAAGGTGCTACCAGCGCGTTCGATCACGCCGATCACCAGATTGGCCCCGGTGCGCGCCGACAGCCCGGCGAGCGCCTCGGTTTCTGCGCCCGGTACGTCAATCGCGTTGGCGAAGTAGCGGGCGAAGGCTTCGCGGCCCTCGGGCAGGCGATAGCCCAGTTGCGTGCCGAAGCCTTCGCCTTTCGGGTAACCGCCGAGCAACGCTTCGGGCATGACCACCAGCGCCGCGCCAGATTCGCTGATCGCCGCTTCCCAGCTCAGAATCTGGTCAAGGGTGGCTTGTTTGCCGGCGGGCAATGAGCCGATTTGCAGCGCAGCGACAATGGATTTGGACATCGCAGTAACTCCGTCAGGTTCAGTAGTTGCCGATTCTGCGGCGCCACGCGATCATGAATAAAGCCCCGATCACTGCTGAATGATATGAACCAAATGAATATCGCCAACGTCGACCTCAACCTGCTGAAAGTCTTCGAGGCGCTGCACGAAGAATCCAGCGCCAGCCGCGCCGCCCTGCGTCTGGGCGTCACCCAATCAGCAGTCAGTGCGGCGTTGCGCCGGTTGCGCGAGGTGTATGGCGATCAGTTGTTCGTGCGCACCGGACGCGGCCTCGCCCCGACGCTCAAGGCCAATCAATTGAAACCGGTGGTCAGTGAAGCCCTGAATAAATGTCGGCAAAGCCTGGCGATGGTCGACCCGGCGGCCAATTACTACGATGGCCGCTCGGTGACAATCGGGCTTTCCGATGATTTCGAGATTGCCTACGGTCGCCGCCTGATCGAGGAGATTGCCCGTAGCATGCCGAAGTTGCGTCTGATCTTCCGCCAGACCCACAGCCAGATTGTCGCCCGTGCGCTGATGGAGCGCAGCATCGATCTGGCGATCACTGCCGGCGGTTTCGCCGAGCGCCTGCTCAGCCGGCAAGTGCTGGGCGAAGGCGCTTATGCGTGCCTGGTCGACCCGTCGAGCCTTGCGCCCGGTCAGGCGCAGATCGGGCTGGAGGAGTTTGTCGCCCGCGAACACATTCTGGTGTCGTCCGGCGGTTTTATCGGCATCACCGATGAAGGGCTCGCGGCCGTGGGCTTGAGTCGTCGGGTCTGCGCTTCGACCACGCATTTTGCTGCGCTGCCCTGGCTGCTCAAGGGCAGCCGTGCCGTAGCGACGATCCCGGCGCATGCCGCCGAAAGTATCGCGGCACTCAGCGGTCTGGCGTTACTGCCCTGCCCGCTGCCATTGCCGCGTTACCCGATCGAGCTGGGCTGGCGTACCAGCACGCAGATCGATCCGCTGGTGGTCAAGGTTCGCGAGGTGATTGCCGCGACCTTCAACTGAACGTTACTTGTTCGCGGCCATCAGTCGATTGACTTCACTGCGCACCATGTTGGCGAATTCCGGCGGCGACATGCCGTCGAGTTCCGCGCGAACCCATTCGGCCCATTTGCCCTTGCGCTTGGCGCGCTCGCCGAACAACCGCGCGGCCTCGCCTTTGGCTTTGCCCAGATTGTTCTGCCAGAGTTCGAACAGACGGGATTTCTCATCTTCCAGCGCGGCGCGCTCTGCGAGTGATTTGTCGGCCAGATTGAAACTCATGGGGAATTATCCTGCTGCGTAAAATGGCGACATCTTACACGCTCGGCCGAAAACTCCGGCGCAGGTTTTTCTTTTGGGGAGCGTTGGCGTGCAACTTTATGCGTTGCGCCATACTCCATTGCTCACTGTCCATTCATCTGCAAGGAGTCACCCATGGCCCGCAAATCTGCCGTGCAAGCCGCTGAAGAGCAAATCAAGGATCAGGCGTTCAGCGAACTTCAGGCGCTGATTGAAGAATCGGACAAACTGCTCAAGAGCAGTGCTTCACTGGTGGGCGAGGAGGCGGAAACGCTGCGGGGGCAAATCGCTCTGAAATTGCAGCAGGCGCTGGATTCGGTGTCGAGTGTGCGGGATCGGACCAAGCCTGCCGTTGAAGCGACCGAGACGTATATTGGTGGGCATCCTTGGCAGACGGTGGCGATTTCGGCTGGGTTCGGGTTGGTGGTCGGGTTGTTGCTTGGCCGACGTTGAGGTTTTTTGGTTTTTGGAAAAGCGGACCTTTGGGTTCGCTTTTTTTTGGATCTGGTTTTTGGACTTGGCGGCCTCTGGGCCGACCAGGCTTTGGTTGTTTTGGGTGAATATCCGTTTTTTTTGTTGTTGCGGCTGGCGGTTCCGCTCTTACAGCGGGTCACTTTTGCAGACGCCCAAAAGTAACCAAAACGCTGGGCCCCTGCGTTCGGCCCTCGCAGGCTCG
>NZ_JBUDGD010000045.1:0-48728 GCF_055484735.1 Pseudomonas sp. 15C
CCTTACGGCGAGTCCCTTTTTCAGACGCCAAAAAGGAACCAAAAGGCTTTGCTCCTGCGTTCGGCCCTCGCAGGCTCGGGTCCCTTCGCTCCGGGATCGCTCCGGGCGCAGCGGCTACGGTTTGCTGCGCTGCACCTCCTTCCGCTGTGTCTGGCTTCGCCAGACGGTCGCTGCGCTCCCATGCCCGGATCGATCCCTCCACTCAGCCTTCCGACGTCGCCGGTGGATCAAGATCAAAAGCACTCGAGCTAACGCTCATTGTTGAGTGGTGAGAAGCGTCGCATGGCGTTGGATCTGCGGTGGCTGCCCCTCACCCCAGCCCTCTCCCGAGGGAGAGGGGGCCGATTTCGTTTGGCTTCGAAGTTGGCGTACGACGCGGTATTTCATGTCTGCGTAACTCTTCCAAAAACCACGGTCAGTTCCCTCTCCCTCCGGGAGAGGGCTAGGGTGAGGGGCTTTTGATTTTAAGGCTGATTTCAAGCCGCCCCGGCAATCCAGGTAGCACTCGTTCCCGTTGTCAAAAACAGACCATTCACGCACCCCACGGCCCATTTGCGCAGGCATTTCCCTTCCATTCGAAACTGTCATATTCCGTCCCACTGGCATCCCCATAGTGAAAAGCCCAACGCTTGTTCAATGAGGCTGCACTGTGTTCCAACGTCTTCTGTGTTCGCTGTCCGTTCTGAGCCTGTCCATTGCTGCCGCCCACGCTGCCGAGCCTGTCGTGCTCGACACGCCGCGCCTGCAAGGCATCGATAATTTTCGTGATGTCGCCGGCACCACCAGCGCTTATTCCACCGCCCATGACGGCACGATGCGTGGCGGGGTGTTCTATCGTTCCAATGCGCTGACGCCGTCGGCGGCGGATCTGGCGACGCTTGGCGGGCTGGGTATCGGGGCGATTTATGATCTGCGTACGCCGAGCGAAATTGCCGCCACGCCTGACACGATGATTGAGGGCGCGACCTGGCAGAACATCGATATCATCGGCAGCACGACCTCCGGTGCCGATATCACCCATATCTCGTTCAAAAGCGCCGCTGACGCCATCGCGATGATGGAGCAGACCAACCGCGCCTTCGTCAGCGACGCCGGCATGCGCAGTCAGTTCGGCCAGTTGTTCAATGCCCTCGCCAGTGTCGATGCGGCGCAGCTGTTTCACTGCACCGCCGGCAAGGACCGCACCGGTTGGACCGCGGCTGTTTTGCAGAGCATTGCCGGGGTCGATGAGGCGACCATCATGGCTAACTATCTGGCGACCAACGACTACACCGCCGCCCGCGTCGCGGCAACCCTGAAAGCCTTGCCGCCGAGCATGGCCGAGGTCTACGAGCCGTTGCTGGGCGTGCAGGCCAGTTATTTGCAGGCCGGTCTCGATCAGGTCGCCGCCGAGTACGGCAGCATGGACAATTACCTCAAACAGGGTCTCGGTCTGTCGCAGGAAACCATCTACGTGCTGCGCGGCAAGCTGGTCGAATACAACAGTCTGCCGGGGCAGGCCGGGCTGATCGGTAACGCTGCCGCCGGTGCCGAGTTGCTGCGGCAGTTGCAGAACACCGACTTGTCCGGGACTTACAGCGCTTACAACTACTATCTGCAATCGGCGATCGATGCCGGCACTCTCGGCGGGGTTGAAAGCCAGGTTGGCGGTCAGGTGCATGCCGATGCGGCGAGTTACCTGCTGCGCCAGAACGCAATGATTGAGCAAACCGCGGCACCGTTCGCCAGCGGCAGTGATCTCAAGGTCGGGCAGTACCGCCTCTGGAGTACCGCGCTGGCTGGCTACCTCGGCACCGATGGCTCGGCCCATGCCGACAGCAGCAACGAACACAGCCAAGGCCTGATGGTCGGCATTACTCAACGCTTCAGCGAACAATTCAGTGCACGCGGCGGGTTTGGCTATAGCAATGGCAACGTCGGCGGGGCAGGTGGGGAGGCGGACACGGACTTGACCCTCCTCAATGTCGGCGGGCGCTACGGTTTCAGCAACCTGGAGCGCGGCCTGTTCCTTGACGCCAATGCCAGTGCCGGTTACGTCGATTACACCAGCAAACGCGAACTCGGCGGTGGCCTCGGCACGGCGAAAGGCGACAGCCATGGCAACCTCACCGGTGCGACGTTGGCGCTGGGTTATCGCGCTCCGGTCAACGGCATGACCTTCGAACCGAGCCTCGGTTTGCGCATCAGTCACCTCGACCTCAACGGCTTCCAGGAGAAGGGCAGCGAACTGGCGCTGGACGTCGACGACAACAGCGCCACCCGCCGCAGCGCGATCGCCAACCTCAACGTCGACTTCGCTCCGCTGACAATGGGCGCCTGGCAACTGGTGCCGGGCGTACAGGTTGGCTACGAACGCACCCTGGGTGATAACCGGGTCGACAGCCAGGGTCACTTGCTCGGCCTCGACGTTGAGCAGCGCGCGGCCTTCGATAATCGCGATCAGTTCAGCGGCGGCGTCAACCTGATGGCCAATCTCGGCGCCCTGAGCCTGGGCGCTGAGGTCGGTGCCAGTGGCGGCGGTGACAGCCACGGCTTCAACGGCGGGCTCAAGGCCAGTTACGCGTTCTGAACGAACAACCGGTCGCCACCGCTGCTGGCGGCCGGTTGTTCAAAGCGCTCAGGCATGTTCCGTACGCGAAACATGCTGCGCTCTTGGCGGCAACGCAGCGGCTTCCGGCAATGACGCGATGTGTACGGTCCGCGACGGGAAGGCGAACTCGGCGTCAACATCGGCAACCGCTTCCATGATCTGCAGATTGATTCGCTGCTGCACGTCCATGTACACGTTGTAGCTGGCATCCAGGACGATATACACCGTCTCGAATTCCAGTGCGCTCTCGCCAAAACTGCGGAAATGGCAGCGATCGAAGCGCGCCTGTTTTTCATGCTTGATGATCGCTTCGACGCGGCGGGTGATCTCTTTGATCTGCTCGGTCGAGCATTCATAGGTCAGGCGAAACTCGAAAACGATCCGCCGCTCCTGCAGGCGTTTATAGTTCTGAATGGTGCTGCCGATCATGTCGGCGTTGGCCATGACGATCTGCTCGCCGCCAAGGCTGCGTATGCGTGTGGTTTTCAGGCCGACGTGTTCGACGGTACCGGCCAGCGTGCCGACGACGATGAAATCGCCCACTTCAAAAGGCTTGTCGACGGCAATCGACAGCGAGGCGAATACGTCGCCGAGAATGTTCTGTACCGCCAGCGCTACCGCGATACCGCCGACGCCGAGGCTGGCGACGAACGCGGTGATGTTGACGCCGAGGTTCGACAGCATGGCCAGCAGAATCACCGCCCACAACAACACCTTGACGCCCCACAGGCTCAGCGTCGCCAGAGCACTGCCCTGAAACGTGCCGGTGGTGCTGTGGCGCGAGAAGTAACGATGCAGCGCCAGCGCCAATGCGCGATTGACCCACAGACCGACCTGCAATGCCGCCACCACAAACCACAGGCTGCTGACTCGAGTGAGCCAGCGCTCGGGCAAGTCGAGCAAACCGATCCCGATCAGAATCGACGCCAGCAGCAACAGCGTGGTGCTGGTTGCCGACAGCACTTCGCTGGCCATGTAACTCAAGTGTCCATTACCGGCCGCCGCCCGCGCCTGCACCTTGCGAAACACGAAGCGGATGGCCGTTCGTGCGAGGAAATAGCTCAGCAACGTTGCGCAAAACGCCAGAATCCAGTTCCCCAGTGAAATGCCTAAAACCGCGTGATGGATGAAAAATCCTGTGAAGTCCTCAGTCATGCGAAACCCCCTATCAAAGCCTGCGACGACGCATGCGCAGCGGCCGTCGCAGCCAGGTAGACGCCAGCCGATGCGTTGCGGCGATCGAGTGGCCTGTCAGGGGTTAGTCGTTTTGAGCAGGTGGCTGTTCCATCAAATTACGCGGGCGGCGAACGACGGGCATGTGAACAACCGGCAAGACGCGAACCTCAAAGCCTCGACTTCAGTTGCGCCGGGCTCACTCCGAACGCGCTCTGAAAGTACTGGGAAAACCGCCCGACATTGCTGAAACCCAAGCGCAGCGCCACCTCCGTGACCGACGCCGAATGCCGCTGCGCCAACGCTTCATAAGCACGCTGCAAACGTACCTGGCGCTGATACGCCACGATCGACATCCCGACGAAGCGGCGAAAGCCTTCCTGCAACGCGCGCTGGCTGACATGGCTCATTCGCGCCAGCTCCACGCCGCTGACCGGTTGCTCTGGATGTGCCTGGATAAACTCCACCGCCAGCTTCACGTGCCTGGGCGCCACCAGCGGTGCCGGCCGCCGCAGCACCTCGGAGAAGTTATGCGGCCACGCCTCGAGCACCGCATCGATCAACATTTCGCGCAGGCGCGAGGGCATCAAGGTTCCGCTGTTGAGCAACGTGTCGAACTCGGTTCCCGTCGCCAGATCGATCAGCGCCTTGAGGCCCTGAAAGGCTGGCGACTGCAAATCCACGCTGGGCTGAAAAGCGATCTTCTGCACGATCGGTTTGTCCAGCAGCGCCGATAAACGCTCGGTGAGCTGATGGCGGTTGATCGACATGCCGTGATGCGCGTGATCATCGAAGAAACGCATCGAGCGGATGTCCGCCTTGTCGATCGCCAGGCCGATGTGGCTTGCACCGATGGATTCGCTGGCGTGATTGAACAGGATCTTGCCAGCGGTCGGGATGACGAACGTGATCTCGTCCTGTGGGTCAGGGAAGGCCACGCTGAAGTCACCGCGATAATGCATGCGGCGAAAGCTCACGCCTTCGTGTCGACCGTAGACGCCACTGATCACGATGTTCGAGGGAATCGGCGGAGTGTCGGCGTAGCGGTTGCCGAAAAATCGGGAGAAGAGGGCGCCGAAGTCATCGGAGTGGAGGTTGTCGGAGCGCAGGATGATGGGCTGGCGAGGTGTGGACTCATTCCATTGCATGTGAAATTGCGGGCCTTGAGCAAATGGTACGTGCGGCAGAGCCTAGCAAATGGCAGTGACTGGATTGTGACGAGCGGCGATCACGCTAGTTGCGTGGCACTGCAGTAGCGATCGCGACCTTGCTGCTTCGCGGCATAGAGCATCTTGTCGGCGGCATTGATCAGTACAGCGGCGCTAACCTCATGTTCGGCTGGCCTGGCCGCCGCGATGCCTGCGCTGACAGTGACGTGGCCGAGGGGATGTGCGGCGTGGTCTATACCCAAAGCTCGAATGGTTTCGATGATGTGCCGGGCGACCATTTCTGCCCCCTGGAGATCGGTGTTCGGCAGCAGCACGGAAAACTCTTCGCCGCCATACCGGACGGCAAGATCCCCGGGGCGTTTCAGCGCGTGGGAAATCGCCTTTGCTACAGTGGCCAGACATTCGTCACCAGCGGCGTGCCCGTAGGTATCGTTGTAGCGTTTGAAGTAATCGACGTCGATCATGATCAATGCCAGTGACGAGTTCTGCCGCTTGGCCAGCCGAATCTCGTCTGCCAGCGCACTGTCCAGCCGACGCCGGTTGGCCAGGCCGGTGAGGCTGTCGGTCAGGGCCATATCACGCATGGTCTGATGAGCAAGACGCAGCTCTTTTTCAATGGCCATGCGCTGGCGAAGCTGATTGAGGACAATCAGACCGAACACCGTGAATGCGCAGATCACCGAGGACAGCACAAATCCGGTCTTGTAGAGATCCCAGCGCCAGGGCGCGATGATCGATTCACGGGACAGCCCGGTTTCGACCACCAAGGGGTATGTGGTCAGCGCCCGATAACCATAAAGGCGCTCGGTGCCGTCCACGACGGCTTTGACTTCTGCGATGCCGTCGCTGGAGACGGGCAGGTAACGGGTGAAAATTTCACTGCTCGCCAGGCTCTGACCGATAACGGATTTGATAAACGGTCGACGTACCAGGATTGTTCCATCGCGCAGTGCCAGAACCAATGCGCCTCGGTCGTCGATTTTGAAATCACCGTAATAATCCACGAAATAGCTGACTTTGATGGTCCCAAGGAGAACCCCTGCAAAGGAACCATCAGGGTTGTTCAAGCGACGCGAGATAGGAATGATGAGATCGTCGGTGGATTTGCTTTTCACCACTTTGCCGATACGCACATTACGATCGGTGTGTGAGCGGTGATATTGGAAGTAATCGCGGTCGGCGTTGTTCGCCGGTTCAGGGATGACTTCCTTGTCGGTGACGATCCATTGTCCATCCGGACCATAAATGAACAGGCCGTGCAATTGCGGCATCAATCTGGCTTGCTGTACCAACAATTTGTGAATGCGATTCACATTGATGTTTTGCAGTCCGTCACCTTCTACGCGCTCGCCCAGCGCAGCAGTCAGTACATCCACCTGTCGAATGGCATCCTCTGCATGCTGCGCCGTCGCCCTGGCAAGGTTGGTGACGGAATTGCGCGCCGACGTAAACGCTGAGTGGTAGTCACGCCAGGTCCGCCATCCTTCCACGCCGAGAAACGCCAGGATCACCGTCAACATGAACGCCACTGTGAGGCGGAACGCCGCGACAGCGCTGACAGCCTTGATCGGGGCAGCGTCTGCGTTGTCTTGCATCTTCTCGTCAGGCCGGTTTCGACCGGGCATGTGCGCATTCATAGGCTGCGAGGCTCATAGGTTCTTCCCGTGGCATTCGTCTGGTCTTCCTCCACAAGCTGACCGCGCTGACCGGGTTGAGATTCAATTTAACGGCCGAGGCAGACATCGTTGACTACATCGAGACTCGCGACATGTTCCAAGCGTGATGTTTTTCCGAACCTTCACCCGTCCGGGCCTATCAGAAATGACGAGGCAAGACTGAAGCGTAGCTACATCTCGGCTGCCACGCCGGGCCGAGTGTCTTCATTGAGACCAGACCGTGAGTAAAAACATCAGCGCAAGCGATTTGCAGATCGACCTTCAAGGAGCCAACGAAGCGGGGCTGTTCAAATGGCTGGTTGCCAGTTTTTTGATGGGCAAAAGAATCCAGGGCGCGATTGCTGCGCAGGCGTACCAGATCATCGTCGTGGCGCATGAAAACGGTTCACCGCAAAAACTCGCGAAGTGCAGCCACCGCCAGTTGGTCGGGCTTCTCGGGCAGGCTCGGTATGTGCGTTACGACGAGAGCACGGCTGTGCGTTTGCTTGCATTGGCAAACAAACTCAATAGCGAATACGCCGGCAAGGTGAGCAACATTGTCGCCGCGAGTGCTGATCGCAGGGCGTTTGAAAAGCGCCTCTGCGAGTTCGACGGGATCGGGCCAAAGACCGTTGAGATTTTCATGCGGGAAGCGGCGGCTGTGCTGTTTTTGTGATCAGGTAACCTTCCACGCAGAACTCAACGTTCTTCCTGGATGTTCGCCGCTTGCGTCAAAAAGCCGGAAATAAGCAAGGTCACCTGCTGCTGAATCACTGCCCTTGGACGGGCGTTGCCGCCATCGCTGCAAATGATCCCGTCCCCCGGTGCGTCATCCTCCAACAGTTCGACCGCCCCCGCTTTGCACGTTGGCAGGAAACTGAAATGACTGGCGTCGCCGATCTCGACATATCGGCTGGTCGCTTTGGGCAAGCGCTTGGCGAGGTCGGCGGACTCCAGCTGGGCGGGCAGATCCAGCGAGGGTGCGCCGGCTGCGATCACCAGCGCCGGCACGGGTAGAGCGGCGAGACTCTGGTTGGTCGTTCCGCGCGAGAGCCCAAGGTCCAGTGTCACGACGGCACTGACGCGAGGATCGCGCAAATCGCTGGCTAATGCTGCTGTAAGTTGCGCAGTTTTTGCGGAACTCATGATCTGGTAAACCTTGCAACTGGACAGCTGCGGATGGGCTTTGCAATCGCCAGCGAACAGCTGTGGGTCAAAGCGTGCACCGGCGATTTCCAGCGCAGTCCAGCCACCGAGGGAATGTCCGACGACTGCGATCCGCCGTTTGGCGGTCGCACCGAATTTGTCCGGTTGTGCCATGACTGCATCAATCGCCCGGCTGAGATCGACGGGTCGCTGCCACAACTGTTCTGCTGCCTGTGCGCTGCGATCATGGGTCGTGCTGCCAGGATGGTTGATGGCCGCAACGATGTAGCCCTGATGAGCCAGCGCACTGGCCAGCCAGATCTGATTGCTCCAGTTGCCGCGATAGCCGTGAGACAACACCACCAAGGGATGTTCGCCCGTAGCAGGAGGCGCGTTGCGAACGGCGCTGGCGCCGGCAAACACGACATCGTCGGCAATCAGCTCTGGCGCGTCGCTTGTCGGGCTCGGATACCACACGACCATTTCCAGTGGGCGCAGATGATGCGGGTCGGGCAGAGTAAGCGACTGAAAGCCGATGGGGCTAAGTTGCGCGAATGCCTGAGTCGAGAGGCAAGTTAAAAGCAGGGCGCCAAGAGCTGTCTTCAATTCAGGTATCTTCCGTGATGAGCCAGGGAACCGGTTTGGCTTGCTTGCTCGGAAAATCCGCGCGAAGCCGGCGAGCCGAGATATAACCACAGTCAAGACACCGGTTACAGGGGAAACCCTCAGAGCAAGCTCCACGAAACCCCGACATACACCCCCATCCCTTCACCCGGCGTCGACCGCGCTGCATCCAGCCCCTTGTCGTCATACCCCGGTGTGACCGTGGCCGCGTAATGCTTGTTGGTCAGGTTGCGCATATCGACCCAGCCCTGCCAGTCACCCTTCGGTGCGTTGTAGCCCAGCGTTGCGCCGAACAGGGCGTAGGGATCAGCGTAGTAGCTGTTGGCATAATCCACGGCCGTTTTCGATACCAGTTGGGTGTTTACGGCGGCGAAGAAACCTTGCGGCCAGTCGTAACGCAACTCGCCCTGGTAATAGTGCATCGGCAAGCCCGGCAGACGGTTGTCACCGAAACGCTGGTCATCGCGATAATGGAAATCGCTGAAGGTGTAGGCCTGACGCAGACTTAGCTGACGGCCGTCCGCCGCCGACCAGAGTTTGCTGGTGAGGCTGGCTTCGACGCCTTGATGCACGGTCGGGCTGGCGTTGAGTTCGTATGGGGTCACCGCCGTGGCGTCAGGCAGTACCGAAAGCAGTTCGTGGCGCACCTGCGCGTAATACCAGGCCAGGCTCCATTCGCCGACAGCGCTGTCGCCCCGGCCACCAAGTTCGAGCGTGGTGGCGGTCTGGTTTTGCAGGGTGGTCGGGTCTTTTTGCGTGCCGGTGGCCGCGCCATTGCCGGCCGGGAAACGCACGTTGGAGCTGTAGATCAGCGACCATGGGTGCGGCGCCTCGACCGAGCGGCTGAGGTTGCCGAACACTTGAACATCCGGAGTGATCTGGTAGCGCAGGCCGATTCGCGGCGCGTAGTCCCAATCGTTGAGGCTGGTTTTGCCGCCGCTGTTCGGATAGGTCACGGCGCTTTCGCGGCGGGTGTAAATAGCGGCGAGGCCGGTGGTCAGCCACAGGTCGTCGGCGATTTCCAGGTCGTTGCCCAAATGCAGGACGGTGTCCGAACCCTGATAGGTGAAGTTGCGCATGCGCGTGCCCGGCGCGTAACCGGCCGTATTGCCGCTCGGGACCCGCACGAATTCGCTGGCGCCGTCATTGGGCAGGTGCTTGGTCACGCGCAGGCCGACATTGCTGCGGCTTTCCATACCGAAAAGGGTGTCGCGGCGCTTGTAGTCAAAGGTGCCGCTGACGTCTGTATAGGCGACCTTCAAGCGGTTCGGGCCTTCACGCAGATCCATTGGATAGTCGTGATAGACGAGGCCGGTCTGGATGCTCGAATCGTCGTCGATATAGAAGGTAGTCTTGTTGCCGATGAAGGTGCTGCCGGGTTGCTTGCGGCTGTCGTCCCGCGCCACGTAGGACGGGTTGGCGGCCCGCGAGTGATGCTCGATGGAGTGCTTGGTCACGCGGCCGGCGAGGTCGTTGTCGGTTTCGCGGTAGCGGATATAGAAGCGTGTCTCCAGGTTCGGGTTGAAGCGATAGCCGAAGTTGGCGATCACGCCTTTGCTGTCGCTGGCGGTGTGATCCTGATAGCCGTCGGCATTGGCATCGGTCAGCGACACGTAGTAATCGAAGTCGCCGAGCACCTGCCCGGAACTGACCTGGCGCTGCTGATAGCCGTGGCTGCCGGTCGCATAGCGCACTTGCAGCTTCGGTGCGGTGTAGCCGGTGTGGCTGACGTAATTGATGGCCCCACCCAGCGCCAGCGCGCCGCGATCGAAGCCGTTGGCGCCGCGCAGCACCTCGACGTGATCGACCCACAGCGGCTCGAGCAATTCATACGGCGTACCACCGGGGCCGGTCAGCGGCAAGCCATCGAGCATTGTGTACAGCCCCGACGCATGCGCCCCCGGCGCGCGGTTGATGCCCGAACCTCGCACGGAAATCTTTACGCCTTCATTGCCCGCCGACTGCGCATAGACGCCCGGTTGGTAGGCCAGCACATCCTGATTGCTCGCAACGCGGCCCTGCAATGGCTGGCGCATGTCGACCACATTGGTGCCCCCCGGCACTTGTTCGAGACGTGCCTCGGCCTCTTCGACGCTGGCGTCTGCACCGTTGCGCTCATCCGCCGAAATCAGCACTTGCCCCAGTTCCAGACCTTGGGTCTCGGCCAGCGCCGGGCAGGCAAGGGCCAGGCCGAGCAGGGCGGTGGGCAGGGATTTGGGCGACGGCATTGGAAAACTCCAGCGAACAGGGATGAACAGTGAACAGTGCGACGCAGGAAACAAGCGGGGAAACACATGATGAGCACGCTTTTTCCCGGCCATGGTCCGCACCGAACGAGGAATAACTTCGCGGATCGGCACTGCACGGTCAATAAACAAATACCGCGACGCCGTTGAGCCGTTTCAAACAGACCGTCCATCCGTCGACTGCCCTGAACCTGCGCCGGGCCGATTCTTTCTACCGGGTGAGTCTTTCAGGAGATACCCCCATGTTCGATCAACAAAAACAGGCATCACTGGCGGCTTGGCGCGAACTGGCGGCGCAAATACAGGACGATCCGGACCCCGAACACCGCTACGACGAACTGCTCAAGGCTGCCGATGCGATGGAGGAACAAGGCCTGATCACCAGCGCCGAATGGCGGCAGCTGGTGCGCGAGGCCGGCAACCTGTTCACCCTCAACGAAGAACAAACCCACGGTTGAATGGCCAGCGGAGGAACTTCCCATGCTCAGTTATCTGTTTATCGGCGCCAATGACGTGGAGCGTTCGGCGGCCTTTTACCACGCGATCCTGACGCCGCTGGGTTATCAGCACGATCGCGAAGAACACGATTGCTTTTACCTGTCCGGCGCCGCTGACAAATCCAATGGACCCGGCAGCGTGCACATCGCCAAGCCTTTCAACGGCGAGCCGGCCACTGCAGGCAACGGCATGATGCCGGCGTTTCGTGCCGAATCACGGCAGCAGGTCGACCAGATTCACAAGGCCGGGCTGGAGCATGGCGGCAGCGACGAAGGCGCGCCGGGCACCCGCGAGGCTTACACGCCGGACTTTTATGTGGCGTACCTGCGCGATCCCGAGGGCAACAAGCTTGCGCTGTTCTTCAGCGGCTGAATGCCCGCATGGAGTCCGTTGATTCCGCCCTGATGGCGGCCCGCGCCCAGTTCGCAATCACCATCGGTTTTCACATCGTGCTGGCGGCGTTCAGCATCGGTCTGGCCAACTTCCTGATGGTGCTGGAAGCGTTGTGGTTGAAAACCGGGCGCGCGGTTTATCTGGATGTTTATCGCTACTGGTTAAAAGTGTTCGCGCTCAACGTCGCGGTGGGCACCGCGTCGGGGTTGATTCTGGAATATCAGTTCGGGTTGAACTGGTCGCGGCTGGCGGTGCAGGCCGGCGACGTTATCGGCCCGCTGATGTTCTACGAAGTGCTGGCGGCGTTTTTCATCGAAGCGGGTTTCCTTGGCATCATGCTGTTTGGCCTGAAGAAGGTCGGGCCGAAACTGCATTTTTTCGCCACCTGCGCGGTGGCGCTGGGCTCGCTGATCAGTGCATTCTGGATTCTCTCCGCCAACTCCTGGATGCAAACGCCGGCAGGTTATTCGATTGCCTCGGACGGCCGGTTCATCGCCGAGGACTGGTGGGCGATTATTTTCAACCCGTCGTTTCCGTATCGTCTGGCGCATATGATCCTCGCCGTGTTCATCGGCAGTGCCACGTTCATTGCCGGCGTCAGCGCCTGGCAATTGCGCAAGGCCGCGCACAATCCCCGCGCCCGCGTGCAGTTTTCCATGGCCCTTTGGCTAATCGCGCTGTTGATGCCGCTGCAGATCGTGGTCGGCGATCTGCATGGCCGGCACAGCTTGCAGGTCCAGCCGCAGAAGGTCGCCGCGATCGAGGGTTCCTGGACCCGACCACCCGCAGGCGCCGGCGAACCGTTGCGCCTGCTGGCCTGGCCAGACATGAACGAGCGACGCAATCTGTGGGAATTGTCGATTCCACGCGCGGGCTCGTTGTATCTGCATCACGATTTACACAGCAGCATCGCCGCGCTGGATGAATTCCCGCCGCAAGACATCCCGCCCGTGGCGCCGGTGTTTTTTGCCTTTCGCCTGATGGTCGGGCTGGGGCTGTTGATGCTGGCGCAAGGCGTGATCAGCCTGATCTTGCGCAGGCGTGGGCGCCTGTACAGCGCGCGCTGGTGGTTGAACGGCTGTGTGTGGCTGGCCCCGGCGGGATTTGTTGCGATGCTCAGCGGCTGGGTCGTTACCGAGGTCGGCCGACAACCTTTTACGGTGTACGGCTTGATGCGTACGGCGGACAGCCTGTCATCGGTATCGCGTGCGCAAGTGCTCGGTTCGACGTGGTTGATCCTGCTGTTCTATCTATTGATTTTTGCCATCGGCCTGTGGGTGTTGCTGCGCTTGCTGCGTAAGCCGCCGCAAGCCGATGAGCCGGGACCGCAACCGACCCTGGCTGACGAAACCGGACAATCTTGAGGACGCCTCTGCATGGACACTGACTGGCTGACCCTGCTGTGCGCCGCCGCGCTGGCGTTTTCGGTGATGAATTACGTGATTCTCGACGGCACCGATCTGGGCGTCGGCATGCTTATGGGCGTGACCGCTTGCAGCCGCGAGCGCCGGGCCATGGCGGTGACGATTCTGCCGGTATGGGACGCCAACGAGACATGGCTGGTGCTTGGCGGCGGTGGGCTGCTGGCGCTGTTTCCGCTGGCCTATGCGATTTTACTGCCGGCGCTGTATGTACCATTCATTGTGATGTTTATGGCATTGATCGCGCGAGCGGTGGCGCTGGAGTTTCGTGACCATGCGTCCAATGAACGTCACAAAAGGGCGATCGACAGGGTGTTGATGGTTGCATCGTTGCTGACCGGGTTCGTCCAAGGGATGGTGCTCGGTACGCTGGTTCAGGGCGTCGCGCATCGTGATGGCCAATACAGCGGCGATGGCCGTGAGTGGCTCAGTGCTTTTGCGTTGTTCTGCGGTGTGGTGCTGGTGCTCGGCTATCTATGGCTGGGCGCCTGCTGGCTTTATTGGCGCACGATGGATCAATTGCAGCAGCGCTCGGCGCGCCAGGCCCGGGTCCTGGCATTGATCGTTGTGCTGTTGTTGCTGGCGCTGGTTGTGTGGACTGCCACGTTGTATCCGCAATACACGCATCGCTTGATGGATGTACGGCTGTGGTTGCCGGCGGGGTTGCTCCTCGGCGTCTCACTGCTGGTCTTTGCCACGGGTTTTCGCAGCCGCCTGGATTTCCTGCCGTTGTTCGCCGCGCTGGGTGTCTTCGTACTGGCTTTCGCCGTGATGCTGGTCGCGCTGTTTCCGTACATCATCCCGCCGGACCTGACCTTGAGCGCGGCAGCGTCGAGCCCGAACAGTCAAACATTCATGCTCATCGGTTTTGCCGTGCTGGTACCGCTGACGCTGGCCTACAACACCTTCGGCTTCAAGGTCTTCAGCGGCAAGGTCAGGGTAGCCGGGCAGGGCTGACCTCAGGTCACCCGGCCCTTTCTGCTGGTCGTGCTGCTCACTGGCGACAGGCGCGAGGCCTGCAACAACTCGGCAAACGCGGCTTTGTCTATCGGCCGACTCATGAAGTAGCCCTGGACTTCGTTGCACTGGTCGACGCCAAGGATATCCAGCTGTTCTTCGGTTTCGACACCTTCTGCGGTCACGGTCAGCCCCATGGCTTTACCCAGCCCGATGATCGCCTGCACCACCGCGCGATCGTTGGCGCCGCTGCTGATCGAGGCGATAAAGCGCTTGTCGATCTTGATGCCATCGAAGGGGTAAGCGCGCAAGTAGCCGAGCGAGGAATAACCGGTGCCGAAATCGTCCATGTTCAGGCGCACGCCGAGTTGCTTCAGAGCGTTCATGGTCGCGAGTGCGCCGTCGGTGTCGTTGAGCATGACGTTTTCGGTGATCTCCAGCTCCAGGCGACTGGCCGGGAAGCGCGTGGCGACCAGCACCTCGCGTACATCCTCAACCACATCGCTGACCGCAAATTGCGCCGGCGACAGATTCACCGACAACAGCACATCCTCCGGCCACGCCAGCGCTGTTTCGCAGGCTTCGCGCAACACCCAGCGCCCGAGCGGCACGATCAGATCGGTCTGTTCTGCCAGCGGGATGAACACGTCCGGGCCGAGCAGGCCCTTGGTCGGATGCTGCCAGCGCACCAGCGCTTCGACCGAGACGATCTGCTTGCCATCGACCTTGTAGCGCGGCTGGTAATGCAGGATGAATTCGTTGTGCTTGAGCGCGTGGCGCATGTCGTCTTCCATCTGCCGACGTGTCTGGATCTGATCGCTCATGTGCGCTTCGAAATAGCACCAGGTGTTCTTGCCGTCGGATTTCGCTTGATACAAGGCAATGTCGGCATACCGAATCAGATCACTCGGCACGTAGCCGTGGCGCCGACTCAGCGCGATACCGATACTGGCGCCGATGTGCAGTGGATGTTCTTCGAACACGATCGGCTGGTGCAGGCTGCCGATCAGGCGCGTGCAGAACTTGTCGATCTCGTGATGACTGTCCATGCCGTTGAGCGCGACGATGAACTCATCGCCGCCCAGACGCGCGACGAGGTCATGTTCGCGGGTGCATTCGCGCAGGCGTGCGGCGACTTCCTGCAATACCGCGTCGCCGGCCGGATGCCCGAGTGAATCGTTGATCGGTTTGAAATTGTCGAGGTCGATCATCAGCAACGTCAGCGGCAGCGCGTGTTCCTTGAGCAACAGGGCTTCATCCAGATAACGTGCGAGCTTGTTGCGGTTGGGCAGGCCGGTCAGGGCATCGTGCATCGACAAGTGCTGGATCTGCGCATGGGCGGCCACTTCGTCGGTGATGTCGCTGGCGGTGCCGCGATAGCCGACGACATCGTGCTGATGGACGATTGGCCGCGCCGACAGTCGACAGTGGCGCGGCTGGCCGGAGTGGTCGCGGTAAGTGCAGCGCAAATCGCCGCTGCTGGTTTCTTCGCTGAGCTTGCGCAGCCACAGGTCCAGCGGTGTGGTGTCGCACGACAGCAGTTCGCCGACAGGCTGACCCAGCCACAGGGTTTGCGGGTAACCGGTGACTTCACTGAAGCGTGCCGACAGGTAGGTCAGCAACAGGTCGCGGTCGACTTCCCAGATCCAGTCCGAAGCCGCCTCGGCCACGGCACGAAAACGTTCTTCACTGGCTTCAAGCGCATGGTTGGCACTTTCGAGAGCGAGGTTGGAGGCTTGCATCGCTTCGATGCTGTTATCGACATACTGTGAGGAGCGCAGCGCGTGGCGGAAAAAATACGCAGTCAGCAGCATCAGCACCACCAGCGTCGCGCCAAGTGGCGGGATCAACGACCACAACAATTGCTGGCCGGGCCGCTGCAGATCGGCAATCAGGCTGTAACCGGTGCTGTCGAGCGCCACCCTCGGCTGATGGCTTTCGATGGTGTCATCCGGGGCCAGCGTCAGGTTGGTCAGGCCGTATCCGCTGCCGATCTTGCGCAGCTTGGTCGGGGTCAGTTTGTCAACGAACACCAGCACCGAGGTGTTTCTCAGTTCGTCGAGCGGGCGTTCGTCGTTGGGGATGATCGGCGCTGCGGTAATCAGTGCCGGCCAGCCCTCGAACAGCGAATAGGTGGCGACCGGTTTGGTCAGATCCGGCTGGTTCAGCGCTTGCTCCAGCAAGGCCGCGGCTGGCACCTGCAATACCTCGGAAATGTCGGTCTCGACCATTTGCCCGCGAATCACCGAGTATTTGGTGCGATTGCGATCAATCACGAAAACGCCGTCATAGCCGTCGCTGGTGAACATGGTTTTGCCCATGTTCTGCTCGGCGTAGGCCCAGTCCGTATCCACCGGCCCGCTCAAATGTTCATACGCGGTGGTCCAGTAGGCGTAGCTGGTGATGTAGTTTTTGGTGGCGGTGATACGGTTTTCCAATGCTCGCGCCGAGTAGAACTGGTTCTGTTCGACGTCTTTTTCATCAAGCTGATTGGCGATGCCGAGGAGGGCGCTGACCGCGGCGATGACGCCGGCAATAAACAGCGCGCCGACGGCGATGGCCAAGCGGCGGGTGACCGCACGTTGCGGGCTCGGCAGAGGTGGCGCAGAAGCAGAAACGGCCATGTGCTCGTCCTTGATCCGGTGTCTTCTGAATCTAGAACAACGGCGCGGGCACATTGTTCAGATTGTTGTCATGGATGACGACGCGTTGCTTCGAAGTGTAGCGAATTTGCCGAAATTGCCAGTGTCGCCGGCGGGCGGCGAATCCCGAAAGCACAAGACATCGCGCGCAAAAGCCGGATAATGGCGGCCATTCGTTTAGCCGTATTCTGGTAATCCCGCATGGAAATCAAGGTCAACTTTCTCGACAACCTTCGACTTGAAGCCAAGTTCGACGACTTCACGGTGATCGCCGATCAGCCCATTCGTTACAAGGGTGATGGCTCGGCACCGGGGCCGTTCGACTACTTTCTGGCGTCGTCGGCGCTGTGCGCGGCTTACTTTGTGAAGTTGTACTGCGATACGCGCAATATCCCCACGGAAAACATTCGCCTGTCGCAAAACAACATCGTCGACCCGGAAAACCGCTACAACCAGATCTTCAAGATCCAGGTCGAGTTGCCGGCGGACATTTCCGACAAGGATCGCCAGGGCATCCTGCGTTCGATCGACCGCTGCACCGTGAAGAAAGTCGTGCAGACCGGCCCGGAATTCATCATCGAAGAAGTCGACAACCTCGACGCCGATGCGCAGGCCTTGCTGATGCCACATTCGGGGTCTGACGCGGGCACCTACATCGCCGGTAAAGACCTGCCGCTGGAGCAGACCATTGCCAACATGTCGGGCATCCTCGCCGACCTCGGCATGAAGATCGAAATCGCTTCGTGGCGCAACATCGTGCCCAACGTCTGGTCGCTGCACATCCGCGATGCGCATTCGCCGATGTGCTTCACCAACGGCAAGGGCGCGACCAAGGAAGGCGCGCTGGCTTCGGCGCTGGGCGAGTTCATCGAACGGCTGAACTGCAACTTCTTCTACAACGACCAGTTCTGGGGCGAAGAGATCGCCAACGCCGAGTTCGTCCATTACCCGGACGAAAAATGGTTCAAGCCCGGTGCGAAAGACGAGTTGCCGAGCGAGATCCTCGACGACTACACCTTGAAGATCTACAACCGCGACGGCGAACTGCGCGGCTCGCACCTGTTCGATACCAATTCCGGCAACACCCAGCGCGGCATCTGCTCGCTACCGTTCGTGCGTCAGTCGGACAACGAAGTGGTGTACTTCCCGTCGAACCTGATTGAAAACCTCTACCTGAGCAACGGCATGAGCGCCGGCAATACCCTGGCCGAAGCGCAGGTGCAGTGCCTGTCGGAGATTTTCGAACGCGCGGTGAAACGCGAAATCCTCGAGGGCGAAATGGCCCTGCCGGATGTTCCACAGGAAGTGCTGGAAAAGTATCCGAGCATCCTTGCCGGCATCAAAGGCCTGGAAGAACAGGGCTTCCCGGTGCTGGTCAAGGATGCCTCGCTGGGCGGCGAATTCCCGGTCATGTGCGTGACCCTGATGAACCCGCGCACTGGTGGCGTGTTCGCCTCGTTTGGCGCGCACCCGAGCCTTGAAGTGGCGCTGGAACGCAGCCTGACCGAATTGCTCCAGGGCCGCAGTTTCGAAGGCCTCAACGACCTGCCGCAGCCGACGTTCTCCGGCCAGGCCGTGACCGAGCCGAACAACTTTGTCGAACATTTCATCGATTCCAGCGGTGTGGTGTCGTGGCGTTTCTTCAGTGCCAGACCCGACTTCGAGTTTGTCGAGTGGGATTTCTCCGGTCATGGCGAAAACTCCAACGCCGAAGAAGCCGCGACGCTGTTCGGCATCCTTGAAGACATGGGCAAGGAAGTCTACATGGCGGTCTACGAGCACATCGGCGCCAAGGCCTGCCGCATCCTCGTGCCGGACTATTCGGAGATCTACCCGATCGAAGACCTGATCTGGGACAACACCAACAAAGCCCTGCATTTTCGCGCTGACATCCTCAACCTGCACAACCTGAGCAAAGTCGGCCTGCGCAACCTTGCCCAAGGTCTGGAAAACAGCGAGCAGGACGATTACACCGACATCACCACGCTGATCGGCATCGAGTTCGACGACAACACGCCGTGGGGCAAACTGACGATCCTCGAACTGCGCCTGCTGATCTACCTCGCCCTGCAGAAGTACGAACAAGCCAAGGACCTGGTCGAAGCCTTCCTGCAATACAACGACAACACCGTCGAACGCGGTTTGTTCTATCAAGCAGTCAACGTCGTGCTGGAAATGGAACTGGACGAAGATCTGCAACTGGAAGACTACGAAGCCAACTTCCGACGCATGTTCGGTGATGAGCGCATGGACGCAGCGATTGGCTCGGTCAACGGCAGCGTACGCTTCTACGGACTGACGCCGACGAGCATGAAGCTGGAAGGGCTGGATCGGCATTTGCGTTTGATTGAGAGTTACAGGAAGTTGCATTCGGCGCGGGCCAAAGTGGCAAATCTGTCCCTTTGACGCTGGTAGGGCCTGGGGGTAAATCTCAGGCTTCATGCCTTCTGGAAATCAGTCAAAGCCTGGAATCCCTCTAAAGCGCCAGGGAGGATTCATATGGTAGGGCAGTCAAGCCGTACAGCCGGCTTCGGACAGGTTGAACGCAGACCGTCGATATGCTCCATCAAACCGTCAGGGATGCTTTGCCACATTGGGTCGAGGATAAAGTCGACACCTTCTCGCCTGGCCATCTTCGCCGCGGGTACAAAATCCGCGTCGCCCGCGATGAGCACAATCTGATCGACCTGTTGCTTGAACGAGAGCGATGCCACGTCTACACCGATTCTCATGTCTACGCCTTTCTGGCGTGTTTCGATGCTGACGTCGTTTTCCGTAAGGTCTGCAATCTGGATGATTCCTTTCAGGAGCTGAGCGATTTTCGCCGGTTTGATTGTCCACTTCACATCTTTTGAGAGATGACCGAGTCGTAAAGCCAGCTTGCGCTTGGTGCGCAATCGGGTATGGAGTTCTCGACGAAAAAGCGCTTCGTTGGATTTGGAGAAATCTATGGCTCTTTTGGTGATTGGATTGTGCTGCTTGGTGTCGAGTGGCGGGCAGTCATAGAAAAAGATCCGGTACAGGTCTCTTCTGTGGCGGGGTTGAGAAGCAGCGCAATGGCTGTTGGATGTGTTTGTTCTGCTAGTGAGATGAGCCGTGGCCCAACGATGAACAAGGTCGGCGGCGCGCTCGGCATTGAAAGAATTTTGTGGCTCGATCTTTCGAAAGCGCTTGATGAAAAAGGCGCCGTCAACCAATACCGCTGTTGGCATGCTTTCTTCCTGATAGCAAAACGCCCAAGGGTTTGGCACGTCCTGGATGGTTAGGACGGCGTACTGCCTTGGGCGAGATGGGGGCAGATTAGATCTGGCAGACATTAGCGTCAACCCGATTTTTCCACTGCGATTTGTTGCTTGGCAGCGACATGCAAACGATAGAGTTTGGACCAGCGCCTTACAAGCCGGCGCTTTCCGTGATGTTTGTAGGCAACGACGCAGGGCCGCGTAGTCCTATGAGTTTACAAAATGTCGCATTTGCAGGGTTCAGATAAACCACCCAATCGGCAGCATCGAATGGTCGAGGCTTCAACGCCCATGCGCCGCATCCGCCAACTGTCCGGTATCCACCCGCACGAACACCGAATCGCCTACCGCCGTCAGCACTTCCCCTGCATACACCTCGCAAATCACCCGCGTTTTGCGCCCGACTTCACCGTCAACTCTGGCCCGCAAGATCAGCGTCACGCCCATCGGTGTCGGTTTGATGAACTTGATGCCTAGGTTGCCGGTGACACAGTCGATGCGCGGCAGGCTGCCGGCTTCGCGGTGTTCCGCGCGGTAATGGTAGGCCATCGCCGTCCAGTTGGAGTGGCAGTCGACGAGCATGGCGATCAGCCCGCCGTAAACCAGATCCGGCCAGCCGCAATATTGACTGTCCGGCAAATGTTCGGCGATGACGTGGATGCCGTCGTCGTGCCAGCGGCTTTTGACGTGCAGGCCCTGCGGGTTGCGGCCACCGCAGCCGTAGCAGACGCCTTCGGGGGCAGCGAGATCTTGCAGTGGCGTGTCGAGGCTGGACATGTTTTTTATTATCCTGAAGTGGTGAGCCCGGTCAGACGCAGGCGATTTCGCCCGCCGCGTTTGGATTCGTAGAGCGCAAGATCACCTTGTTCGATCAGTGCCGCGAGGCTGGCCGGGGCCGTGTCGAATGCGGTGGCGCCGATACTCAGGGTGACCGCGGCTGACGTGGCAAAGGTTTGTGAGGCCATGTTCAAAAACTGATCGCGCAGGCTGTCGCCGAGTTCAACGATGCGCTCACTGGAGGTGTTGTTCAACAGAATGACAAACTCGTCACCGCCGAGCCGCGCGGTCAGTGCATTGCGCGGCAGGGCCGCAAGGATCATTTCGCTGAGGGCGATGAGCAAACGGTCGCCGGCGGTGTGACCGTAGTGGTCGTTGACCAGTTTGAAGTTGTCGATGTCGATCAGCAGCAGGGCGCCTGGCTGTTGCGGCGACACCTGTTGCAGCAGGCGCGGTGCACGCTTTTCCAGGGCGCGGCGGTTGTACAGGGCGGTCAGCGGGTCGCGCTCGGCGAGGCGGGCGATCTGTTTTTCCCGGCGATAACGTTCGGTGCCGGTCATCGATAACGCGATCAACATGATCGCCATTGCGCCTTCGACCAGGGAAATCTGAATGATCTCGCCGCGAAACGCCGCCAGATCGATCAACGTGCCGGGTATCACCACGGTCAGCGCTTTGGCCACGTAGAACAGGCCATGGCCGAGCAGCACATAACGCAGTTGCACTGCGCCGACGCTCAGCGATTTGCCGTGCGGGCGCAACAGCGAGCTGGCCTTGAGCGTGGGAAGCGCCACCAGCAGCGAATTGGCCACCAGCATGGCTTTCGACCACAGCGGCCCGTCCGGTAACTGGAGCATTACCAGCCAGATCAGGAAAATCAGGTACCAGGCCGGCGACAGCCGTGTCTGGGTAAAGCGCGCCACGCCGAGCAGAAAAAAGAAGTGCGCGGTCACCAACAAGCCATTGGCGAACCAGATGCCAAGCCACAGGAAGCCGCTGCTGCGCAACAGGGCGAGGGTGGAGCCCACGCTGATCGTGGCGAAACCGGCGCTCCAGAACAGCAGCGAAGATTCACGAATACTGCGCCATTCGACCGCCAGGTACAGCGCGGCAGCGGCTGCAAGTGCGATGGTGATGGTGAGCATCGTTGGCGGGTCGAGCAGCATTTACGGGCGGGCCTGTCTGATTGGGCGGTAAGACCGGCGATTGTAAGCGTTCGGGCGGATTTTTCGCAGAGGGCGCGGTCGGCCTGCACCGCCGCGCCTTGGCGTTATTGGCTGGCGTCGAGCACCACGCGGTAGCGTGCCTTGCCACTGCGCAAGTGGTCGACCGCCTCGTTGACCTTGCTCATCGGGAACATCTCGACCTGCCGGCAAGTCTAGACGGTCATGGCGCGGGCGCGAGCCAGGTGTCGACCACTCGGCGATCCAGTTCCTCCCAATAAGCCATACCCAACACGCGCGTGGTGTTGAGCCCGCGCAGGTAACCGCGCAACTGGTTGGCAGTGTCTTTGATCAGTTGTGGATCGGGGCGGTTTTTGTCCAGCAACACACTTTCGTACTGCACCAGATACTCGGCCACGCGCTCGCGATATTCGGGAAAAACCGCGTCACGGATCAGGTCAAACGTTCTCAAGGCAAACCTCACGGGTCTTTGTCGTTGTAATGGAGTGTCTCGCAGTCTGCGCGAGCGCAACTATTGCTAGAAGTAATAGTGACCATCAAGAAACGCAAGTTCTGCTTTGTCGGCAATCGGCGGAAAATCGCCTCCATCGACCACGCCGCTCAAGGAAATTGCGCGATGAACATTCTGCCCCGACTGGCTTTGCTCGCCCTGCTGACAGCGGGCGCGATGTTTACCGCACCGACCTACGCAGCCGACGGCGGGGCGTGCCATTTCCAGAGCCTGGGTGGCAGTAGCGCGACCTTGCAGCATTCGCAAACCGTTGGCGTGTTGCTCAGTGCAAACACCCTGGACAACCTGCAATACCTTGAGCGTTATCACGACATGGCGGCCAATGGCGCGAAAGATGCGCTGGACTCGCGGATTCGTGAAGCGTTTGTCGGCAGCTCCGATCCGGAACTGGCGATCGACTGGTTGGTGAGTTCGTTGCAACAGCAATTTCTGTCGGTGACGGTCTACGACAACCTCGATGCGCTGGTGCAGGCGCATCCGGACGTGGTGGTCAAGCTCGACACCTTCAACCGCTTGTTGACCCAGCGTAACAGCCTGGTCGAGGCGCGCTTTACCGCACGCTTCTACGACGCCGACCTGCAATACATCGGCAAGGCTGAAGGCGCGGTGGAAAAACAGCTGCCTTCGGTCTGGGTGCATGACCAGGACGCACCGGCGATTGCGGCGCAGATCGATAAACAGCGCGACCTGCAATTCGATGCCTTGAAACAATTCGATGTGTCGCTCAAGGCCCTGGTGGCGTCGAGCTGATCTCTCAAAACATAAATGGCGACGGCGGCTCCGTGAGGCTGGACCGTTGCCGGTTGAACCGAACCTTTATTTTTCAGGATTACCCCGATGCGTCTTTTATTCGTTCCTGCCATGGCTGTTGCTTCCTTGTTGCTCGCCGGTTGTGCTTCGGCGCCGAACAATCCGAGCCTGACCTTGCAGACCAGCAAGACTCCAGAGCAGTACGCCGAGTGCGTGGTGCCGAAGTTGCAGGGCAGTGCGCTGCACCCGACGGTTTCGCAGACCCAGCGCAGTTATCGGATTGTGGTGCCGAGCAAGATTTCCGCGGACAACGTGCTTGAGGCTTACAAGGCGGGGAATGGCGGCAAGGTGTTCATTTATGAGCGGCATTTGCTGGCGTCTAATTTGTTGCCGTCGAGTTTTGAGCGGGCGGCGCAGGATTGCATCTGATTATTTGATTTGGCTGAGCTCCTTTGGTTGGCCGCAACCAACCAATTCCTTTGCCCCATGCCTTTTGGTTTTGGGGCTTTTTTTTGGCTGTTTGGTTGGGTGAATATCCGTTTTTTCGGGTGCTGCGGCTGGCGGTTTCGCCCTTACGGCGACTTACTTTTTTACAAGCGCCTAAAAAAGTAAGCAAAAAACGCTTGCTCCTACGTTCGGCCCTCGCAGGCTCGGGTCCCTTCGCTGCGCTCCCTCGCCCGGATCAATCCCTCCACTCAGCCTTCCGATGTCGCCGGTGACGCAAGATCAAGATCAAAAGCACGCGAGCTAACGCTCATTGTTGAGTGGTTAGAAGCGTCGCATGGCTTTGGGATTTGTGGTGGATTCGCCCCTCACCCCAGCCCTCTCCCCGAGGGAGAGGGAGCCGATCTATGTTGGCTTCGAAATCGCGTACGACTCCATATCCCAAGTCGGCGTAGTTCTCGCATCCACCACGGTCAGTCCCCTCTCCCTACGGGCGGTCCGACGTTTCGGGAGGGCTAGGGTGAGGGGCTTTTGATTTTTTGCTTTCAAGTCTGCATTCGACTCGGTATTTCACGCCGGCAATTCCCCGCCAATCACCTCGGTCAGTTCCGTTTTCCTCTGGGAGAGGGCCCGTCGGGCGGCGTTCCGATGAGGGGCTTTTGATTTTCAGCGTAGTTTCCCGCCCAGTTACTCCCCCTTCATGAAGTTTGTGTGACATCCGTTCGGTCGTGGTCCTTGCCAACTGCCTATGTCGTAACAGCAGGTCTATGCATGCCTGCAGCCATGTGTGGCAGTCAACAAAAGGATCTCGTAGTGATGCTCGCTCGCCCGTCCCGTCGTCGTTCCAACGTTCAGTCATCCAGGCGTGAAATCGTCGAGCCGGCGCTGTGGCTGCTCAAGCCGTTGGCGCAGGCGGTGGCGTTGTGTCTGGTGGCGGGTGGGGCGCAGGCGCAGACGGCGTTCAATTCGGCCTGGTTTGCGGCCAAGGGCGCGGCGCAGCAGGCTGCGGCGGCGCGGCCGGGTGGGGGTGGGTTGCCGGGGATGACGCCGCCGTTGGCGCAGCAGCAGCAGAAGGCCAATCAGCAATTGCAGCGTTCGATTCAGACGCTCAACAACACGGTCGCGGCGATTGCTGCGCAGCAAGCGGCGCAGGCGGCTGGGCGGGCTGCGGCGTTGGGGACGGTGCAAGGGGTGCCGGACGGGCTGGGTGAGGGCGGCTTGAAGGTCGATAACAGCCTCGCCCAAGGCTGGCAGAACGCCAAAGGTCCGCAGCAGACCCAGAGCGGCGGCAAGACCACGGTGAAGATCGAGCAGACCGCCGACAAGGCGATCCTCAACTGGGAAACCTTCAACGTCGGTCGCAACACCACCGTCGAATTCGCCCAGCAATCGAACTGGGCGGTGCTCAACCGGGTCAACGATCCGAGCGCGCGGCCGAGCCAGATTCAGGGCCAGATCAAGGGCGACGGCACGGTGATGCTGATCAACCGCAACGGCATCGTCTTCAGCGGCAGCAGTCAGGTCAACGTGCGCAATCTGGTGGCGGCTGCGGCGAATATCACTGACATCCAGTTCCGTGACCGCGGGCTATATTTTGACAGCAACGGCACGCAGCCGACCTTCACCGACGCGGCCGGCAAGGTGCTGGTGGAGCGCGGCGCGGCCATCGAAACCCACAAACCGGCGGCCTCGACCGATGCCGGCGGTTACGCGTTATTGCTCGGCCATGAAGTACAGAACGACGGCAGCATCAACACCGTCAAGGGCCAGACCGTACTCGCCGCCGGTGATCGCTTCTACATCCGCAAAGGCGCTGGCACCGAGGGCAATGCCCTGTCGACCACGTTCGGCAGTGAAGTCATTCCGGGGTTCAAAGCCGGGGCGGTTGCCGGCAAGGTCACCAACAACGGTCTGATTCAGTCGGCGACCGGTGACATCACCTTGGCCGGTCATGAGGTGGTGCAAAACGGCGTCTTGCTCGCCAGCACTTCGGTCGCAACGCGCGGCACGATTCACCTGAGCAACCCCAGCACCGACGCCACTGGCAGCATCACGCTGGGGCAGGGCAGTGCCACGGCGGTTCTGCTCGACAGCAGCGACCTGACCGCCCTCGACAGTCAGCATGACGCGGCGCTGACCGGCGTCAACGCCAACAACCGCATTCGGGGCGATCAATCGCGTATCGAGGTGCAGAGCGGTGGCACCGTCGAATTCCAGAATGGCTCGATTACCCTTGCCACCGGCGGCCAGGTGGCTGTCAGTGCGCAGCGCCGCAGCCTGGTGCGTGATGGCGCGATGATTGATGTGTCCGGAGCCCTCGGCGTCAAAGTGGCGATGGAAAACAACAGCATCAAGATCAACGTGCAGGGCAACGAGCAGCGCGATGCCTCGGGCAACCGTGACAAAGGCGCGCTCAACAGCAATGACATCTGGGTCGACGTGCGCGAACTGGTTTACGTGCCGGCCGGCACCAACGGCTATGCCACCGACCGCTGGTACACGGCAGGTGGCTTGCTCGAAGTCGGTGGTTATCTCGGCACCCAAGGTCACAGCGTTGGCGAGTGGATGGCCCAGGGCGGTACGGTGAGTTTTGCCGGCAACGACGTGGTCACCGAGAACGGTTCGCTGATCAACCTGTCGGGCGGTACCCTCGATGTGCAGAGTGGCGAAGTGCGGCAGAGTTGGCTGCGTGGCGAGGATGGCAAACTCTATGAAGTTTCCCGCGCTCCCGGGGATTTGCTCTACACCGGGCTGTACAAGGGATATGAGGATCACAGTGAACGCTGGGGTCAGACCAGCGTTTTTTACAATCCGCTGATTGCCCCGCGCTCACGGTTCGAGTCGGGATACACCGTCGGCCGCGACGCCGGGCAACTGGTGATCGCCACCGCCAACGCGCTGCTTGATGGAC
Source organism: Pseudomonas sp. 15C (assembly GCF_055484735.1). Classification (NCBI taxonomy): domain Bacteria; kingdom Pseudomonadati; phylum Pseudomonadota; class Gammaproteobacteria; order Pseudomonadales; family Pseudomonadaceae; genus Pseudomonas; species Pseudomonas sp. 15C. The sequence goes on from NZ_JBUDGD010000045.1 coordinate 26,334, forward strand.
AGATGGTTGGCGAGGTGTACCAGGGCGAGCGGCAGAATCAGGCGCCGAAACCTCAGCTCGATGGCTACGATCAGAGCCAGACGGCGCTGGCGCGGCGTGCGCAATTGATCGTCGGCAGTTATGAGCCGACCTATGTCGCGGCGGCGGGCGGCTTGTTGTACACGCTCAATCCGACGCTCGATAAAGTGCAGATCGGTGGCGAACGTCCGGTCGGCGGCAGTGATCTGGATCTCACCGGTGCGGTGGCCGATGCACGCAAGGGCGCGTTGTACCTCGATAACGAGCAACTCAACGGTTTCCGCCTCGGCGCGCTCAAGGTCGCGGCCAGGGATCAGGTCGTGGTCGATGGCGCGCTCACGGTCGATAACGGCGGCGACATCACCCTGTATGCGCCGGATGTGCAGATTGGTGCCGATCTGACCGCGCGTGGCGGCAGTCTGCGGCTGGGCAATGTACTCAATCAGTTCCTTAGCAGCGGTACCACTGACACCCGCCTGACGGCGAAGGATGGCAAGGCGACGCAAGTCACCGTCACCGAGGGCGTGCGGCTTGATGCCGGTGGTCTGTGGAGCAACCTGCGCACCAACCCGGACGACAGCGCCAGCCTGGCGTACCTCAATGGTGGTCTGCTGTCGATTCGCAGCAGTGGCGATATCGACATTGGCGCCGGCAGCCTGCTGGACGTTTCTTCCGGTGGCGCCATTCTCGCCAATGGCAAGCCCCGGGGCGGCAAGGGCGGTGACCTGACGCTGGAGTCCAGTGCCATTTCAGCGCCTGGCCAGACGCATCTCAAGCTTGAAGGCGATTTGCGCGGTTACGGTGTCACCGGTGGCGGCACGTTGACGGTGCAGGCCAACGAGATACGCGTCGGGCAGACTGACAAAGCGCTGGCAGACCATACCCTGCAAGTGTCTGCCGACTTGTTCAAAAAAGGTTTTTCCGCTTACAACCTCATCGGCCTGAGCGGGCTGCAGGTTGCCGAAGGCGCCGCGATCGACGTGAGCCTGCCGGTGTACCGCTTTACCGAGCAAGCGCTGAATCTGACCAGCGCTGTCGACCCTCGGGCGGCGCTGGAACTGTGGACACCACCGCTGTTTCAGCAAGATCCGCTCAAAGGCGTGCTGACACAACGCGGCGGCGCCAGCCTGACCCTGCAAGGCGGGGCCAGCCTGATCGGGCTGATCGATGCCGCCAACAGCACGTTAACCCTGGACCGCGGATCGCGCATCAGCGTCGATCCGGGGCAGCGCATCACGCTGCGTGGCGCCGGGCAGATTACGGTTGACGGTGAGCTGAACGCCTGGGGCGGTACGATCGATATCCGTCAACAGCAGTTCGGGTCGATCAATCCGACCACGTCTAATCAACAGGCCGACCCGAAGGCGCACGAGCGTTCGATCTGGATCGGCGAACAGGCCGTGCTCGACGTTGCCGGGCGCGCCAGCACGGCGCCCGATGCGCTAGGCCGAAGCTACGGCCAGGTCGGCAAGGGTGGCAGCATCATTGTCGGTGGCGAGATCGATGCAACAGCCGCCACCGCAACGGCGGCCGATGCCTACGTGATTGTTCGCCAGGGCGCGCGGCTCGACGCGTCCGGTAGCGAGGCGGTGCTCGACGTTGCGGGCCAGGGCCAGACCCGTGTCGCCAGCGACGGCGGACGCATCAGCCTGAGTTCCTACAACGGCCTGTTCATCGACGGTGATTTGCGCGCGGCGGCCGGTGGTCTCGGCGCGGCGGGTGGACGTCTGGAGCTGGCGCTTGAAACGCCGTTGTACGCGGACTCGGCGAGCAACGCGGTACGCGCGCCACGGGAAATGATCGTCGGCCAAAGCGCCGGTGGCAAACCGTTGCCGGTGGGTCTGCAACCGGGCGAGGCTGCCGATGGCTTGCGTTATGGGCAGACGCGCCTGAGTGCGGACAGCTTGATGGCCGGCGGTTTCGATAACCTGAGTCTGTTCAGCAACGGTCTGCTGTCGTTTGACGGTGATGTCGCTCTGCAGATGAAGCAGAGCCTCAATCTTTATGCCGCAGCGCTGTCGCTGGCTGAGGATTCAAAGGCGACGGCCCATGTCGAGTTGAGCGCTCCGTACCTGCGGCTGTCAGGCGTCGGCAGCTACTTCGCGGGCGTTGGCTTAATGCGTCCGCGACTGCTGCTCAATCCAACAACGAAGCTGGCCGACGCAACCTTCAGCGCATCGGCCAATCTACTGGATCTGCGCAATGGCCTGTCATTCGGCACCCAGGGTTCGATCGCGCAACTGCAGGCTCCGGCGGTGGAATACAGTCGGCGCGCTTTTGGTCGGGTGTCCCTGAACAGCAGCGGTGACCTGCGTTTCCTCGCGCCGAACGATGGCGCACCGAAAACCCGACTATGGACGCCGGGTGACCTGGACCTGGGCGCAGCGCAGATTTATCCGGCGACGGGGGTACAGGCTGAGGTGCGCGTCGGTTATCAGGGTGACATTGCCACTTCCTCACACACCCTGCGCATCAGCGGTCGCGGACCGGCACCCGCTGCCGTGCCGTACTCGGTATTCGGCAGTTTGAGTTTGGCAGCGGGCACCATTGAGCAGGGCGGCGTTATCCGCGCGCCACTGGGCCTGATTACAGTAGGTGACGATGTGGTCACCAAAACCCGCAAAGTGCGCCTGCTGCCGGGCAGCGTGACGTCAGTCAGCGGCGCCGGACTGGTGATGCCTTACGGCGGCACTACCGATGGCATCGATTATCGCTACGACGGCAAGTCTGTGGTGCTGAACGGCGTCACCGGCGATACCGATGGCGTTGTGCTGAACTCGCAATTCATTGATGTACAGAGCGGCGCGCTGATCGACCTGTCAGGCGGTGGCGATTTGCGTGGCGCCGGATTCGTTTCCGGACGCGGCGGCTCGACCGATGCACGTTTCAACCCGCTGGTACGCAATGCCAGCGACGGCAGCTTCAGCCTGCCGGGGCTGGCGAGCAACCCGGTGTACGCCATTGTTCCGGGCAATCAGAGCGTTTATGCGCCGATGCTGGCCGAGGCAGGTGCGGTCGACCCGCGTATCGGCCAGCAGATCACCCTCGGCGCAGGCGTGCCGGGGCTGGCGGCGGGCACCTACACACTATTGCCATCCACCTTTGCGCTGTTGCCAGGGGCGTTCCGGGTTGAGGTCAACGGTCAGGCCACAGCAGGCGCGATGACTTCGGCGTTGCCATTGCGCAACGGTTCGTGGGCAGGTAGCGGGCAATTGTCGATTGCCAACACCGCGGTCCGTGACAGCCTCGCCAGCCAGGTCATCCTGACTTCGGCGGATGTGTTGCGGCGGTACTCGCAATACAACGAAACCGGGTTCACGCAGTTCATTCAAAGCGATGCGGCACGCCGTGGCATACCCCGCGCACTGGCGCCGATGGATGGCAAAACGCTGGACATGCGGTTAAGCGCCGGTGGCGAGCAGGACATCGCCCTGCAGTTCAACGGGCAGGCGTTGTTCAAGGCTGCCGAGGGTGGTTTTACCGGTACGGCTGCGATACGCGGCGGCAATGCTGGCGCTGACATCGAAGTACTCGGCACGGGACGTGCGCCGACCGAGGATTTCGCCGGTGTGTCGCTGTATGCCGATTCGCTGAACAACCTCAACGCCGCGCGCTTGACCCTCGGTGCATTGCCCAAGGTTGTGTACAACATCTCACCCAACCTCATCGAGTTCACGGGCACCAGCACCAATATCGTCCTGCGCGAAGGCGCGATTCTGGCTGCGCCGGAGGTCATCTTGCGCACCACCTCGACCCTGGGTGGCATCACCATCGAGGCAGGTGCCGGGATCAATACCCTGGGGCATGGCAAGGTGGCTTACGATTCGACCGCCGGCTATCTGTATCAGCCGCGCAATTCCAGTCTGTTGCTGGCTTCCAACGGCTGGACCAACGTGCTGGCGCCAGAGGTGGCGAGCGGCATCACGGGCGCCGGCAGTATCCGCATCGGCACCTGCGCGACGGACCTCTGCACTGCGCCGGCAGTGCTCTATTCGACCGGCAGCATCACCGCCGCCACGGACAATCAGTTCGAACTCAGTGACGCGGTGCGTTTCGGCACCCGGCATCTGGCGTTGTCGGTCGGTGCGGTGAATGCCGGCAGTGCCGAGGCACTGGCCGCGGCGGGTAATCGCGTACCCGCCGGATTGACGCTCAATCAGAATGTCCTCGACCGTTTGCTGCGCGGCGATACGCAGGCCGGTGCGCCGGCCCTGGAAACCCTCAGTCTCACCACCCGCGATGCATTCAACTTCTTTGGCAGCGTCAGCCTCGACACCCTCGATCCGCAGACCGGCCAGAGCAAACTGCAGAATCTGGTACTGGTCACGCCCGCGATCTACGGTCTGGGCGATGCCAGCGATGTGGCGAGCATCCGCACCGCCAGTCTGATCTGGAACGGCGCTACGCAGAGCCCTGGCGGTGTCATTGCCGACGGCGCCGGCACGGGCAGCGGCACCCTGGACATTCAGGCACAACGCATCGAACTGGGTTACGGGCCGATGCCGCAAGCCAGTGGTCTGGATCAGAACAATCGTCTGGCGCTGGGTTTTGCCAACGTCAACCTGACGGCCAGCGAGCGCATCACCGCCAACCACAAGGGCAGCCTCGCGGTGCATCAGGAGCAGGGCGCTTACGACCCGGTCAAGGGTTACACCTACAGCGGCGGCAACCTCAATCTGCGTACGCCGTTGCTCACCGGTGAGGCGGCATCGGTCAACCTGCTCAAGGCCGGTAACAACCTGACGCTCAATGGTGGCGGGGCTGCCGGTGTCGCGGATGCGTTGGGTGCAGAACTCAATCTCGAGGCGCGCAGTATCGTTCTCGACAGCCGTATTACCCTGGCCAGCGGCAAACTGACGGTCAAGTCCGAAGAGGATCTGAATCTGGGTAGCGGCGCGGTGCTGGATCTGGCCGGGCGTACCTTGCCGTTCAACGATGTGAACAAATACAGCTGGGGCGGTGATGTGTCGCTGTTCAGCGCCAACGGCAACATTCGTCAGGCGGCGGGCTCGCGAATCGATCTGTCGGCGAAGAACAATCAGGCCGGCCACCTCAGCGCCATCGCATTGGCTGACGCGGCGGGAACTGTCGATCTGCAAGGACAGATCCTTGGCAGTAGCAGCGGTTATTACGATGCCGGCGGCACGCTGGTGCCGTACAAGGCGGGCGGTGTGGAAATCCGTGCGCAACGGCTGGGCGGTGATGCCACTGAGCAGTTCGCAGCGCTCAATCAGCGCCTGAACGTTGGGCAAGTGTTCGGCAGCCGCAGCTTGCAGCTCAAGCAAGGCGATCTGCTGATCGGCGATGGCCTCAAGGCGAGCGAGGTCAACGTTTCGCTGGACAACGGCAGCCTGACCATTGCGGGACTTGTTGACGCCAGTGGCGAGCGCGTCGGCAGCATACGCCTGTCGGCCAAAAACGGCCTGACCCTCACCGGCAACAGCGTCCTCGACGCTCACGGCCGCGTGTTGCGCGTCGACAGTTATGGCGAAATCATCGATGCGCCAAACCGCGCCACCGTCGAGCTCAACTCCGGTGAAGGCGCGCTGACGCTGGCCTCCGGTGCGCGGATCGACCTGCGCCACGGCACCGATGCCGTGCCGGGCAATCTGGCCGGACAAAACGATGGCATGCTGCGCGGCACGCTGGAGCTGAATGCGCCGCGCCTGGGCAGCAATGACATCGCCATCGATGCCAGCGGTGCGCTGACGATTCAGGGCGCACGCTCCATCGGTCTCAACGGCACCCGTCGCTATACCGATGCCCGCGATGGCGTCGATGAGGCAGTCAGCGGTCGGCCGTATCAAGTGATCGATCAGGCCATGCTCGATCGCATTCACACCGACAGCGACACGTTCATCAATGCAGCACTGAACAACACGGACCTGCTGCAACGCAAACTGGCTGGCCTGAACAACGCCACCTATGCGGACACTTTCCACCTGCGCCCCGGTGTGGAAATTGCCAGCAAAACCGCGGACGGCGATCTGGTGGTGGAAGGCGATCTGGACTTGTCCGGTTATCGCTACGCCAGCCTCAACCGGCATACACAACTGAACCCGTCGGTTTACGGTTCCGGTGAGGCCGGCAGCCTGGTGATTCGCGCCGGTGGCAACCTCGATATCTATGGCAGCATCAACGACGGCTTCGCGCCGCCGCCGGAAACCGTCGATGACGCTGGCTGGAAACTGATTGCCGGGGTGCAACCGTTTGGCGGTGATCTGATCGTGCCGGGCAGCGGTGTTTCGCTGGCCGAGGGCACGCAGTTTCCGATCGGTGCCACGCTCAATTACGACGTGACGATTCAGGGCGCGGTCCTGGCCAGTGGCACCTTGCTGCCGACGCAGGCGGTGCTGACCGAAGCGTACACCTTCAGCGCCGGTACGGTGCTGACCGGCGCCATTCATGACCCGAGCGGCAACTTGCTGTACGCCGCCGGTACGTTGCTGAGCGAGAGCGTGACGTTGCCCGCGCAAACGCGCCTTGGCGCCGGCATTCGCCTGAACAAGGCGACCGCTCTGCAAGCCATGACCTGGCCTAAAGGCGTGCCCTTGCCGGGGGTTTACGACGCCGATCTCCTCAGCGTCTCCGGGGTGAAACTCAGTGGTTCGCTGGCGTTGCTGCGCGGTTCGCTGATTCCGTCGATGACCGATGTGAAACTTGCCGAGGGCACGTCGTTGATTGAGCTGCGACCGTTCACCGGCGAGCAACAAGGCAAGAACTGGGCAGTGGCAAGCATGTTGCCTTCCGGCAGCGCGTCGTGGTCGATGCGTGTAGTGGCGGGCGCGGACCTTGATGCTGCCGACAGCCGTACGGTAAAACCGCTGACAGGCGAGGGCAATCTGCACCTGGCGGATAGTCACTACGGCGTAAAGGTCACCACCGAGGCCGGCAAACTGGTCTGGGCCGCTGGCAACCCGTATGGATTCCCTGAGTTCGAGCCGGTGTCCGAGGAATATCTCATCCTGTGCGATATAGAACCGGGCGACTGCGCACCCATGGCCCGCTGGGTCTGGGCACCGGGCAGCGGCATGGGCGCGGACTACGAGCCGGTGCCGGAAGAATATTACGTGATCTGTGATCTACAGCCAGATCTGTGCATTGGCAACAATCCCGGGAAAACGGCCAAAGCCCACACCCAGATGTTCAGCGTGCTGCGCACCGGTACGGGTGATCTCGACCTCATCGCAGCTGGTAATCTGAGCATGGACTCACCGTTTGGCGTGTACACCGCCGGCACCCAGTCGGCGAATATCGACCCGCTCTACAATCAGCCGCGCGGGCATCTTTCGGACAGCAATTCGGTGCTTGGCAGCGCTGGCACCGATTATGAAAAATGGGTCAACGGTGGGACTGACAGCCTCTATCAGGCCTGGTATCCGCAGTTGGGCGGCAAACTGACGATCAATGCCGGCGGCTCGGTGTCCGGCGATTCGGTGGGCACCAAAGTGTCCTCGCTGAACGGTGGCTTTCGCGAACAGATGGCGAGTGCCGCCGTCGGTAACTGGCTGTGGCGTCAAGGCACGGGCGATGCGGGCATGCCTACAGCCTGGTGGATCAACTTCGGCAGCTATGGCAGCCAGCTGATTTCAACCGGGAGCAACAACACCGAACCGTACCTGGTGGGCTTCACCGGCTTCGGCACCCTGGGCGGCGGCAACATCAGTCTGCGCGCCGGGGCAGACGTCGGCATGCTCAAACCGCTGGGTGATGCGATCAATTACCCGCGCAGCCAAGGAGTGATCCTCGCCGTCGGCAGCACCGGGCGAGTCGGCAGCGATGGCAGTGTGCAAATGACCGGTGGCGGCGACCTGGATATTCGCATCGGCGGTGCGCTCAATCCGTCCCTGCAAGCGCGCGCCAGTGAGACCGGCATCGGCAAGCCGACCCATGATCTGCAAGGCGCGTTGATCAACCTGCGCGGTGCGGCGCAATTGAACGGCGGTGCGCTGGGCGGCATCAACCTGCAATACGGTGCGTTGGCGCAGGTCAACGATTCACGGGAAACACGCCCGTTCGATCCCTTCACGGCAACCGTAGGCAGTGCGTCCGGTGGCCTGGTCCTGATACCGGGCGATTCGGCCATGCAGCTCAACAGCCGCGGTGACCTGGTGTTGGGCGGGGCGACAGATCCGGGTCGCGTCATCCTGACCAATGCCTCGCCGGTCTATGACGACACTGGCAGCGTCACCCAGGGCGGCGTACTCAGTGGTTTCTCGCTGTGGACCGAGCACACGGCAATCGACCTGTTCTCAGCCGGCGGCAACCTGGCGCCGAGCACTCAAATCGGCGAATTCAGCGAGTTCGGCAGGTTGATCAGCGGCCGTAATACCTCACCGACCGACGGCCGCTTTGTCTATCCGTCCATATTGCGTGCGGTGGCAGGGCAGGGCTCGATTTATGCCGGGCCATCGGCGACGTTTACCAACCTGCAAAACCCGCTTACGGCTTACTCATTGCTTCTGGCACCGTCGCCATCGGGGCAGCTCGAGCTGCTGGCCGGGGATTCCATTTATGCCGGCGGTTACGCCATCAACCAGTCCGGGGCCAGTCCTTCGGCGATTGCCACGCCGTTCAATCCGGCCTTCAATACTTTCGCCACTAACACCTCCGGCAAACCGCAGAGCAGCAACTACAGCAGAGACGGCGTACTGCCGGACAGCAACACGCGTTATCCATTGTTCGCGTTCGGTCCCGACAGCTATTCCGGGTTGAATGATGTGCCGGGGCCGGCGCGGTTCTACGCCCTGACCGGTGATCTGGTGGGGATACGCAGCGGCGAAACGTTGAATTTCGCGCTTTCCAAACGCACTTGGTACGAAGCCGCCGGCCCTGTCTGGATGATTGCCGGACGCGACATCGTGGCGTCCGGGACCAACCTGGGCCAACCGACAACCGTGCAGCCCGAGGAGATGGGCGTTGATCAGGAGAACATCACTTCGACCGGCAACCTGTTCGTGCACAACGACCCGCGCGATGTATCGCGAGTGTCGGCAGGCCGCGACATTCTTTACAGCAGCTTCGATATCGCCGGCCCCGGTACTCTGGATATCAATGCCGGGCGCAACATCCTCATGGAAGACCGCGCCAGTATCACCAGCCTGGGCTCGTTGGTCGCGGGGGACAAACGTCCAGGCGCCAGTGTGGTGATGCAGGCGGGCGTCGGGGCGCAGGGGCCGGATTATTCGCGCTTCGTCGCGCGCTATCTGACGCTGCAAAATCTGGCCAATCCCGATGCTTCGTTAAGCGCGCAGCCAGGCAAGGTGGTCAAGAGCTACGTCGGTGAACTGCAGAGCTGGCTGACCCTCGGTTACGGCTTCAGCGGCAACGCCGAACAGGCACAAGCCTTCTACGCCGCGCTGCCGAGTGCCGAGCAAGCGATCTTCGCGCGGCAGGTGTACTTCGCCGAACTGCGCGCCGGTGGCCTGGAATACAACGACGCCGACGGTCCGCGTCCGGGCAGTTATCTGCGTGGCCGCAACGCGATAGCTGCGTTGTTCCCGACCACTGATGTTGCCGGCAATGCGATCCGTTATGACGGCGACATCACGCTGTACGGCGGAGCAGGGGTCAAGACCCTGTTCGGCGGCGACATTCAGATGCTCACCCCGGGCGGTGGTCAGGTGTTCGGCATCGAAGGTGCAGCACCGCCGTCCACGGCCGGGATCATCACCCAGGGCTCGGGCAACATTCAGCTGTATTCGCAAGGCAGCATTCTGCTCGGGCAGAGCCGGATCATGACCACCTTCGGCGGCTCGATTCTCGGCTGGTCGGCCGAGGGCGACATCAACGCCGGTCGCGGTTCGAAAACCACCGTGGTCTACACCCCGCCAAAACGTGTCTACGACACTTGGGGCAACGTCACGCTGTCGCCATCGGTGCCGAGCACCGGCGCCGGTATCGCCACGCTCAACCCGATTGCCGAAGTGGCACCGGGCGATATCGACCTGATCGCGCCGCTGGGCACCATTGATGCGGGCGAGGCGGGGATTCGCGTGTCTGGCAACGTCAACATCGCCGCCCTGACGGTGGTCAACGCCGCAAACATTTCGGTGCAGGGCAAGGCGACCGGTGTGCCGGTGGTGTCGGCGGTGAATACCGGCGCGATCACCTCGGCCAGCTCGGCAGCCTCTTCTGCCACGCAAGCGGCGGAAGATGTGGCGCGCCAGCAACAAGCGGCGGCGCGGCAGAATCAGGCCTCGGTATTTACCGTGCAGGTGCTGAGCTTCGGCAACGAACAGCTCACACCCTCGCGCGATGGCGCCAGCCGCGCACCGGCGCCGGGGTACAACCCGAACAGCCCGGTGCAGGTACTGGGCGCCGGGGCGTTGGATGAACAGGCCAGGCAGCAGTTGACCGAGGAGGAGCGTGGGCAGCTGACGTTGTAAGAGGACTCTCGTGCAGTACGTTTGGGCGACCGGTGGGTCGCCCTTTTTTTATTCTATGAGTTTTCGCGGGTATTGTTGTCGGGTGTGAACCAGCGTCAGGATTCTGATGCGGCCGTTTACCCGATAGACCAGCAGATAGCTTGAATTGACCACCATTTCCCGGGTACCTGCACTCGACCGGATCTGTAGCCATAGGGTATTGATGAAAGCCTTTGCGTTGCTGCACCCACCTTGTGTTGCAGAGCAACTGAAGCGTTGGAATTGTGTTGTTCAACGTAATCGATAATGTCAGCCAGATCGTCCAGAGCTTGATCGCTCCATTCAAGCGGCAGCGCGTCGATTCTTGCGTTTCTCTTCTAATAATTGGTCGAGCCGCACCATGGCTTCCTCGTGGGGGATGCCCGGGCGAGGATCATCCAGCGCAGTCTGCACCTTGGCACGAAACCAGCGATCGTAGCTCTCTGCCTCTTCTTCGGAATCGAACTCAGAATAAAACGGGGAAAGCAATAGGCTCATATGACCTCCGTGATCAATTTCAAGCAGTCTAAGGGGAATGGCTCATTGTCGTCACTGGCTGACGATGCACCCCATGAGCCCTTGATGAACCATGGGATAACGGAGCCCAGTATCTGCAAGCACCCCCTTTAAATCTGCCAGACGTTTCCTCCTGTCGTCGGGTAATCACGACCGCCGCTGTAGGCGTATTCCATCGATACGTTTTTCAGTTGTTCAGGCTACAAATTCGGGTGCGAATTTCCTACAAATTTACTCAAAAGGCATACGGAATACTGATCTTCGCCCACAACATTTCCCCCTCCGGCCGGTTTTCCACATCAAGCTCCCTGGCCCAGCGGATCTCGGCGCTGGCGTATTTGAGGAAGGTGAAATGCAGCGCCGGGCCGATGGCGAAGACCTGCCCACGTACGCCGTCATCGACGTCCTGCCCGGCGAACTGCACGGTATGGCCGAACTGTTTGTCGTCGGTGGTCTGTTTCAGGTAATAGCCGTTGATACCGAGCATCAGGTCGTCGGTCAGCTTGTAGCTGGCCGAATAATCGAAGTGGAAGATCTGTCCTGATTTGTAGTCGGTGTCCTTGTTCTTCTCGTTGAAGCTGTAGGTGGTCTTCATCGAGACTTCAGTCTTGTCGGTCGGCAGCCAGGTGAAGGAAAACAACGGTTTGTAGGTGTAGAAATTGTTGCTGGTGTTGGCCAGCCGATCGACGCTGTATTCGCCGGTGGGGACGGTGATTTCCAACGCAGCAGCGAGGGTCAGGTCCTTGCCCATGTCCCACAGGATGATCGGCGCGACGGTGGTATCGCCCATGCCTTCGCGGGTGTCACGCAGGCCGAACACCGAGACCTCCTGCTTCAGCCACGGCTGGGCGATGTACCCAGCCAGGCGCCCGCCGAACACCCGCACGGGGCTCAGATAGTCGAGGCGCGGAATCACCGCGGTCGATTCGATCTCGACATTCGGCACCTTGCCGCCCAGCGAGCTGATATTGAGCTTCCGTGACTTGTAATGGTTGTAGTAGAGGTTGAACGCGACCATGTGGTCGGGAAGGCTGTCGACGTCAGTCGGCAGCATGAAGAAACCATCGGTGCCGGGACCGATATTGTCGACGCCGGCCTCGGTCGCCAAGGCCGCTGCGTTAGCGCAGCCCAGCAAGCAAAGGGCCAGGCGCAGGGGGAATGTCGCGCGGTTCGGGTGCATGGCGGTCCTCATTATTATTGTGGTGGAGCGCAACGTCGGCACGTGGGGTGTCGGGTACGCTAGAAATAAGCGCTTGGCGCCCGGCACGGCAGGGTATTGGCGGACAATCAGGGGGACTTCTGCGGACACTCGGCCAACCCTGTGCTAACTTCGTTCGACATAACCGGTTACAAAAATAACAATCAAGCGTGATCCGGAATGTCAGCCGCCATGAACGTAAAAGTCCAAGACCCCACTTTTGAAATAGCGATGGTCTCGCCATTCCTGTTGCAGACTCTCGCCGACGTGGTGCAGATCAACGGTGTCGATCCGCAGAGCCTGTGTCGCGGGCTGGGTTTCAACCTCGAAGATCTGCAGGATCCGGCGCAGCGGATCTCCTATCGTCAGGCCGTGGCGATGATTCAACGTGCGCTCAAGGTGCTGCCCAATCAGGGCCTGGGGTTGTGGGTCGGTGCGCAGAATGTGTTGGGTACGCTGGGCTTGCTCGGCCATGTGCTGTCGCTGTGCAAGACCTTGCGCGATGCGTTCGCGCTTGGCATTCGCCATCAGCACACCTCGGGCGGGATTGTCGTATCGAGTGTCGATGTGGTGGGCGATCAGGTGTGGCTCGATGCCGAATGTCGCCTGCCATTTGCAGATGTGCAGGTGTTTGCGGTCGAGGAATTCTTCGCCAGTCTGCTGGTGTACGGGCGCGCGCTGGTGGGGGCTGAATTCAAGGCGGTCGCCGTGGAATTCGTGCATGCCGCACCGGACTATCGCAGCGAATATCAGCGCTTGCTCGGGCCGGACGTGCGCTTTGGTTGTCTGCACAATCGCATGCTGATCGACGTGCAATGGCTGGACGTGAACCTGCCCAATCATCATTCACTGGCGTTGCGGCAGGCCGTGGCGTTGCTGGAGCTGGAGGCGGCGCAGGTGCATCAGAAGCTCGATTTGATTCAGGCGGTGGAGCGGGCGATCGCTCGGGACTTGAGTCGTGGCAGCCATATCGAAAAGATTGCCGGCGACTTGAACATGAGCAGCCGCACCTTGCGCCGGCGCCTGACCGAGCACGGGCTGACGTTCGAGGCCTTGCTGGAGCAAGTGCGCCAGGCGCGCACATTGAGCCTGCTGGCGAATCCGCACATGCCGATCGAGCGCATCACCGAAGAAGTCGGCTACAGCGACGTGCGCAGTTTTCGCCGCGCCTTCAAACGCTGGACCGGACTGAGCCCGAGTGCCTGGCGCAACGAGGCCAACCCTCACCCCAGCCCTCTCCCAGAGGGAGAGGGAGCCGACCGAGGCGTCTTGAGTCATGCATCGACCTGAGAAACCGCGTCGATGATGGACTCACAGCAGGACGTTCAACTCGACGAAGCCCTCGGACATCCCCCAATCAGTTCCCTCTGCCTCTGGGAGAGGGCTGGGGTGAGGGTCCTCGGTGTTCTACACATTCACCAAACCCCCACAAATCCACCGCCCGCAGGTAAACTCCGCGCACTTTTTCAAGGAGTTCACATGAGTTACTACCAGCCGGGCATTCTCGCCACCCCAGTTCCTGCGCAAGCGCGTCACCTGTTCTTCGCCCTCGAGTCGGTGGAAGCGCTGCCGCAGGCGCTCGACAACCTGCTGAATCAGGTAGATGGCGCGTCGGCGGTGGTGGGTTTCGGTGAACCGCTGGTCAAGGTGCTCAACGTGCACATCGACGGTCTGCGCAGCTTCCCGGCATTGGCCGGCGTCGGTGTCGAAAACCCTGCCACCCAGCACGCGCTGTGGGTCTGGTTGCACGGCGTCGACCGTGGCGAATTGCTCAATCGCTCCAACGCCCTCGAAGCCGCACTCGCACCGGCCTTGCGCCTCGTCGATCGTCAGGAAGCCTTCCGCCACAAGGACGGCCACGACCTGACCGGCTACGAAGACGGCACGGAAAACCCGCACGATGACGCCGCCATCGCTGCCGCGCTGCTGAGCCAGGGCGCTGACGGCCACGTCGGTGCCAGTTTCGCCGCCATCCAGCAGTGGCAGCACGACCTCAAGGGCTTTCACCAACTGTCCGCCGAAGACAAAGACAACATCATGGGCCGGCGCCTGAGCGACAACGAAGAAATCGACGACGCGCCGGTTTCGGCCCACGTCAAACGCACCGCGCAGGAAAGCTTTGCCCCGGAAGCCTTCGTCGTGCGCCGCTCGATGCCGTGGATCGAAGGCGATCGCGCCGGTTTGATGTTCCTCGCGTTCGGCTTCTCGCTGGATGCCTTCGAAGCGCAACTGCGACGCATGAGCGGCCTGGAAGACGGCATCACCGACGGCTTGTACCGCATCAGCCGGCCAATCACCGGCGGCTACTACTGGTGCCCACCACTCCAGAACGGCCACCTCGACCTGCGCGCCTTGCGCATCGGCTGATCGCGTGCTGGACCGCGATTCCCTGTAGGAGTGAGCCTGCTCGCGATAGCGGTGTGTCAGACAACACATCAATGACTGAACCGCTATCGCGAACAGGCTCACTCCTACAAAAGCGACCGTGTGAAGCGTCTAAGGTTATGCCCATTCGGTATTTCCCACACTTGTCATAACAACCCTAAGATCACGCCATAACTCGTTATGACAAGTGATCCGAAGATGACCGATAACGTTCTCTCCCTCGGCAGCGTCCCGCTGCACACCCAGTTGCGCGACGTGCTGCGCGCGCGGATTCTCGACGGTGAATACCCGCAAGACAGCCAGATGCCCTCCGAAAGCGAACTCGGTGCGCTGTTCAAAGTCAGCCGCATCACCGTGCGCCAGGCGCTCGGCGATCTGCAAAAGGAAGGGCTGATCTTCAAGATCCATGGCAAGGGCACCTTCGTCGCCAAGCCGAAAACCTTCCAGAACGTCAGCAGCCTGCAAGGCCTCGCCGAGTCGATGACCGGCCGCGGTTACGAGGTGATCAACCGCCTGCGCAGTTTCAGATTCATTGCCGCAGACAAGCGTGTCGCCGAGCGTTTGCAGGTAGCGGAAGGCGAAATCGTCGCGCAGATCAAACGCGTGCGCCTGATCAACCGCGAGCCGATCTCGCTGGAAATCACCTACCTGCCCAAAGCGCTGGGCGAGCGTCTGGAGAAGGCTGATCTGGTCACCCGCGACATTTTCCTGATCCTCGAAAACGACTGCGGCATCGCCCTCGGCCACGCCGATCTGGCCATCGACGCGGTGCTCGCCGACAGCGACCTGACCCAGGCGCTCAACGTCGAGGCCGGTTCGCCGATCATGCGCATTGAGCGTCTGACCCACGATGCCCAAGGCCAGCCGCTGGACTTTGAACACCTTTACTACCGTGGCGATGCCTTCCAGTACCGCCTGCGCATCGATCGGCAAAAAGGGGAGCAGGCATGACCCGCAACGTGCTCGAGCAGGAATACGACATTGTCGTGATTGGCGGCGGTACGGCCGGGCCGATGGCGGCGATCAAGGCGAAAGAGCAGAACCGTGACTTGCGCGTTCTGCTGGTCGACAAGGCCAATGTCAAACGCAGTGGCGCGATCAGCATGGGCATGGACGGCCTGAACAACGCGATCATTCCGGGCCATTCGACGCCGGAGCAGTACACCAAGGAAATCACTATCGCCAACGACGGCATCGTCAATCAGGCAGCGGTTTACGCCTATGCAACGCACAGTTTCGAAACCCTCTCACAGCTCGACCGCTGGGGCGTGAAATTCGAGAAGGACGAAACCGGCGATTACGCGGTGAAAAAGGTCCACCACATGGGCGCCTACGTGCTGCCGATGCCGGAAGGGCACGACATCAAGAAAGTCCTGTATCGGCAGTTGAAGCGCGCGCGGGTGAGCATTACCAATCGCCTGGTCTGCACGCGTTTGCTGACCGACGAGGAGGGCGCCGTCAATGGCGTGATGGGCTTTGATTGTCGCACCGCCGATTTCCATGTGATCAAGGCCAAAGCGGTGATCCTCGCGTGCGGTGCGGCGGGGCGCCTCGGTCTGCCGTCGTCGGGCTACCTGATGGGCACGTATGAGAACCCGACCAATGCCGGCGACGGCTACGCGATGGCCTATCACGCCGGCGCCGAACTGGCCAACCTCGAGTGCTTCCAGATCAACCCGCTGATCAAGGATTACAACGGCCCGGCCTGCGCCTACGTCACCGGTCCCTTGGGCGGCTACACCGCCAACAACAAGGGCGAGCGCTTCATCGAGTGCGATTACTGGAGCGGGCAGATGATGTGGGAATTTCATCAGGAACTGGAGAGCGGCAATGGCCCCGTGTTCCTCAAACTCGATCACCTGGCCGAGGAAACCATCCAGAACATCGAGGAGATCCTGCACAGCAACGAGCGCCCGAGTCGCGGCCAGTTTCACGCCAATCGCGGCACCGACTACCGCACGCACATGGTCGAGATGCACATTTCCGAAATCGGCTTTTGCAGCGGCCACTCGGCGTCTGGCGTGTGGGTCAACGAACGCGCAGAAACCTCGGTGAAAGGCCTGTACTCGGCGGGTGATATGGCCGCCGTGCCGCACAACTACATGCTCGGTGCCTTCACTTACGGCTGGTTCGCCGGGCATAACGCGGCGGAGTTTGTCGCCGACCGCGAATTTACGGCGCTGGATGCCGAGCAGATCGCCAAGGAAAAAGCCCGGGTCTACGCCCCACTGGAACGCGAAGACGGCCTGCCGCCAGCGCAGGTCGAATACAAGCTGCGGCGATTCGTCAACGATTACCTGCAACCGCCGAAAGTAACGAAGAAAATGCAGATCGGCCTGCAACGCTTCAGCGACATCGCGCGCGATCTCGAGCAGATGAAAGCCAACAATGCTCACGAACTGATGCGCGCTATGGAAACCAGCGTGATTCGCGACTGCGCCGAAATGGCTGCTCGCGCCTCGTTGTTCCGCGCCGAAAGCCGCTGGGGCTTGTATCACTACCGCGTCGATCACCCGCGACGCGACGACAGCGAGTGGTTCTGCCATTGCCACCTGAAGAAGGGCGAGGACGGCCAGATGACCAGTTTCAAGAAAGCCGTCGAGCCTTACATCATCCCGCTCGATGCCGAAGAACTGCAGGCCTACGACCGCTTGCGCGTAGGCGCCTTCGCCGCTTGATGCACGACTAGACAAGAGAGCCCGAACCATGGCCTATCAAGCTCAGGAAATCTTCTTCCGCTCCAACGCTCCCGTCACCGTGGACGAGGACAAATGCATCGCCGAAAAGGGCTGCACCGTGTGTGTCGATGTGTGCCCGATGGACTTGCTGGCGATCAACCCGGCGACGCAAAAAGCCTACATGGCGTTCGATGAATGCTGGTACTGCATGCCGTGCGAGAAAGATTGCCCGACCGGGGCCGTCAAGGTCGACATCCCCTATCTCCTGCGTTGATCGGGCGGACGCCATCGCTGGCAAGCCAGCTCCCACAGGGATTTGTGGTCGAACAACGATTGTATAAACACCGAAGTAAACTGTGGGAGCTGGCTTGCCAGCGATGAGGCCAGCCGAGACAACCCAAAGCCATCCGGAAACGCCGGACGCTCGATTTACCGAAACCCCCTCGTTTCCCACCGCACCCTGATCGCGGCGGAGACGAACATCCAATAAACGATTCGAGGGGAAACACCCATGTTGCGTGCAGCAATTGCCGGTCTGCTACTGGCTTCGTTCACCGTGTCGGCTTCGGCCGAAACCATCCGCATCGCCATCGGCACCCAGGACACCACCATCAACTGCGCCGCTGGCGGTTTGTTGATTCGTGAGCTCGGTCTGCTTGACAAATACCTGCCCCACGACGGCGCCTACAAAGACGCCAGATACGACGTGCAGTGGAAGAACTTCACCAGCGGCGCACCGCTGACCAACGAGATGGTCGCCGGCAAACTCGACTTCGGCACCATGGCCGATTTCCCCGGTGCGTTCAACGGCGTGGCGTTTGAAACGGCGGGCAAACATAGCCTGTTCATCAGCGTGCTGTCGGGCAGCATCAAGGGCAGCGGCAACGGCATCGTCGTGCCAAGCGCGTCGACGGTACAGTCACTGGCGGAGCTCAAGGGCAAGACCATATCCGTGCCATTCGCCTCCACGGCCCACGGCATGTTGTTACGTGCGGTGGCGGCGCAGGGCTGGGATCCGCTCAAGGACGTCAACATCATCGCCCAGCCACCGGAAGTCGCTGGCTCGGCGTTGCAGGCTGGCAAGATCGACGCCCACGCCGATTTCGTGCCGTTCGCCGAACTGTTCCCCAGTCGCGGTTTCGCTCGCAAGATTTATGACGGTTCTCAAGCCAACGCGCCGACATTCCACGGTGCGCTGGTCGATCAGGCCTATGCGAAGAAATACCCGGAAATCGTTATCGCATATCTGCAGGCGAGTATCGAAGCCAATCGACTGCTCGCCGCAGAGCCTGAGAAATACAGCGAACTGATCGCCAAGGTCACCGGTGTCGATGCCGAGGTCGCCTACCTGTTCCACGGCCCGCTTGGCGTGCAGACCCGTGACCTGAGCTGGAAACCTGAATATCGCCAAGCGGTGGGTACCGCCATCGACACGCTGAAACTACTGAAGAAGGCCGATCGTGGGCTCGATCTCAACAGCTTCATCGACGACCAGTACATCCGCGCGGCGTTCAAGGCGTCGAATCTGGATTACACCGCGCAACTGGCCGATTACGCGCAAACGCCATTAACGGGGGTGGATGCCGCAACGGGCAAAGCGATCACCGACGTCAGCCACGTCGCGGAAATCTGGGTGCGCGGCGAAGACAAGGTGCGCCGTTATGCCTCGGCTGAATCGGCGTTCAGCGCGTTGGCCGCGTTGAAGCAGGAGGGCAAAAACATTCGTGCGGTGTATGCGCAGGCGAGCGACAGCGGGATCAAGTTGTTGGCCGAGCAGGCGTGGTTTGCCAGTGATGCGAAGGGGCGGTTGAGTGCGTTTCTGCTGAAAGGGCAGGCGCAGGCGTTTGCTTCGGTGCAGGGGGGCAAGGTGTTTGATTTCAGCGATGCCACGGCGCAAGTCGTTGCTGCTCGCTAACTTCGGAACACCGTTTCCCCTGTAGGAGTGAGCCTGCTCGCGATAGCGGTGGCACACCCAAAATATCATCGCCTGACACACCGCTATCGCGAGCAGGCTCACTCCTACAGGGATTTGTGTTGAGAGGAATTATTGTGTACCGATCCTGTTTACGCTGGGTTCCAAGAGCCGCCTCACTGTTGCTCTGCCTGCTGTTCTGGCAACTCGCTGCCAGCCACCACTGGAACCTCGGCCTGGTCACGTTCGCCAACGTGCCCACGCCATTGGCCGTGATCGAAGCCGCTTTGGGCCTCGGTGACTCCGGCAAACTCTGGCAGCACCTGACCGCCAGCCTCGGCCGCGTGTTTGCCGGTTACCTCGCCGCGCTGGTCATCGGCATCGCCCTGGGCCTGGCCATCGGCCGCTCGAAATGGGCCGAAGACGTGTTGCTGCCACCGCTGGAAGTCCTGCGCCCGATTCCCGCCGTGGCGTGGATACCGCTGGCAATCCTGATGTTTCCGTCCTCGGAACTGTCGATGGTCTTCATCACCTTCACCGGCGCACTGTTTCCGATTCTGCTCAACACCGTGCACGGCGTCGAGGGCGTCGACCCGCGGCTGGTCGCTTCAGCGAAAAGCCTCGGGGCAGGACGCCGGGCGATTCTGCTCGAAGTGATTCTGCCCGGCGCGGCACCGAGCATCATCACTGGCCTGGCCATCGGCATGGGCACGTCGTGGTTCTGTCTGGTCACGGCGGAAATGATCTCCGGCCAGTTCGGCATCGGCTACTACACGTGGGAGTCCTACACCATTCAGAACTACGCCGACATTGTCGTCGGCATGCTGCTGATCGGTGTGCTGGGCATGGGCAGCAGTGGGCTGATCAAACGTCTGGGCGGCGTGTTCACGCCTTGGCATCGACCGCGAGGAAAAGCCTGATGAGCGTAATGCAAACCCCGGAAGGGCGGATCGACATTCGCCGGTTGTCGATCGTGCTCGGCGAAGGTCGCGATGCTTTCGAAGCGGTGCAGGATCTCGATTGCCAGATCGAACCCGGCCAGTTCGTGTGCATTCTCGGCCCGTCCGGTTGCGGCAAATCGACGTTGCTCGGCGCTCTGGCCGGGCACTTGAAGGCCCGCACCGGCAGCCTGAGAGTCGACGGCGCGGCGGTGTCCGGGCCGTCGCCGCAGCGCGGCATGGTGTTCCAGCATCACACGCTGTTTCCATGGCGCACGGTGCGCGACAACGTTGCCTTCGGCTTGAAGATGCGGGGTATCGGCAAGGTCGAGCGGCATCGCGCGGCCGATGACATGCTCAAACTGGTAGGCCTCGACGGATTTGCCGAGCGCTGGCCCGATCAGCTGTCCGGCGGCATGCAGCAACGGGTGGAAATTGCTCGGGTGCTGGTCAATCGTCCACGGCTGTTGCTGATGGACGAGCCGTTCGGCGCGCTGGATGCGCTGACCCGCCTGAACATGCAGGAACTGCTGCTGGATATCTGGACGCGCATCCGTACCACCGTCGTGTTCGTCACCCACGACATCGACGAAGCGCTGTTTCTCGCCGACCGCTTGCTGGTGATGAGCGCACGCCCTGGGCGGATCATCGAAGACCTGCGTCTGGATTTCCCGCGTCCACGCACCAGCGAACTGGTCACCAGCGCTGAATTCGCGCGCCTCAAGCGTCATTGCCTCGACCTGCTGCGCCACGACACCGACCGACCGCTGCCGCGCCTCAACCCGCTCGGCTTGCCTCCTGAAAACCCTTTGCCGCGATTTGCCCTATGACCTCTATTTTTGCTGTGACCGATATCGATGAAATCCTTGCCCTGCAACCGCGCCTGACCGCTGATGACGCTGGTGTGCGGCGCATCGCCCTGATCGAGCTGGCGGATCTTGAAGAACCCGACGGCTTGCTCTGGCTGGTCGATCGACTTGGCCACGATCCTGCCGAAGAAGTGCGTGCCGAAGCAGCGCGATTGCTTGAGGCCTGGGAGGATGAGCCGGTCGTGCAGGCCTTGTGTGAGGCGCTGACCGATCCATCGCTGGCCGTGCAAGCGGCTGCCGCACAAAGCCTTAGTCTGCTCAAGTCTGAAGCGGCGGGGCGGGTGATTCTGCCGTGGACTGATCATGCCGACGTTAATGTGCGCATCGCTGCGTTTCGCGCTTTACGTGAGTTGCGTTTTGCCGACGCGGCACCCGCTGCCGTCGCCGCGCTGAACGATGCCGACGCCAATGTGCGCCGCGAAGCGGTCGGCGTGCTGGGTTGGCTCAAGCAACTCGACGCGTTGCCGGCGTTGGCGCGTTTGGCCAGCGATGATCCGGACACCGAAGTGCGCCGTGCGGCGACAGGTGCGCTGGGGTTGGCCTCTTGTGCCGAGGTGTTGCCAGCTCTGCGTCAGGCCTTGCGCGACATTGCGTGGCAGGTGCGCGAAGAAGCGGCGACGACGTTGGGCAAGGTCGGCCATGGCGACGCCGGCCCGGCGCTGGTCGAGGCGTTGAGCGATGACTATTGGCAAGTGCGTCTGCGCGCCACTCGCAGCCTGGGTCGTTTGCGTTTTGTGCCGGCGCTGGAGGCGTTGATCGATACGCTCGGTCATCGCATCAGCAACCTGCGCAAGGAGGCGGCGCTGGCCTTGGGTGAGCTGAATGATCGTGGCGCGGTGGCGGCTTTGCAGGCGGCGCAGGATGACGGCGATCCGGAAGTGCGCAAGGCGGTGCGCATTGCCTTGAGTCAGTTGCAATGAGTCCTTTGGCGGTGGTCAATTCGCAGAGCACGCGGACGTTGCGTCTGAGCTGGCCGGATGGGCGTGAGTCGGTGTTGGGGCATGCTCAACTACGGCGGCAGTGTCCGTGTTCGCAATGCCGTGCGTTTCGGCTGCGGGGGGTTACGCCGTTGATCGATGATCGGGTGCGTCTGATTGAGGTGAACGGTCAAGGGTATGGGGTGCAGTTGGTGTTCAGTGATGGGCATCAGCGGGGGATTTATCCCTGGGAGTATCTGGTGGGGCTGGGGGCCTGATATTCAATGGCGTACGCGGTTGAAACTGTGGGAGCCAGCCTGCTGGCGATGGCTTTTTTTCAGGCGCTGAGTTTTTTTGGTTTGGGTACATATCCTTTGCTTCGGGTGCTGCGGCTGGCGGTTTCGCCTGACGGCGACTTACTTTTTTACAAGCGCCTAAAAAAGTAAGCAAAAAACGCTAGCTCCTGCGTTCGGCCCTCGCAGGCTCGGGTCCCTTCGCTCCGGGATCGATCCGGGCGCAGCGGCTACGGTTTGCTTCGCTGCACCTCCTTCCGCTGTG